>JAKSPX010000024.1 GCA_024404415.1 Clostridia bacterium
GCGCACGACGAGGCCGGAAGAATTGGCGGGATGGTCCATCGCGTCGATCAGGATGTCGCGGGAGACCGAGTTGATCTGCATTTCCTGCCCGCCTCCGGCGAAGTAGGCGCGGATGATGGAAGCCAGCTTTTCGCGCTGGACGGGATTTTTGAACATTTCGGGGCTGTATTTCTGGTTGAGCACCGTGCCGCAGGAGACGAGGGTGTAATCCGGGCGGGTGAGTGAATTGATGACGGCGGTCGGGCCCTTTTTGTCCATGCCGTGCATGGGCGAGGCGGCGTCGCTGACCGATTCCCGGGCCTTGCGGCCGTCGGGCGTGGCCGCGATCTCGCGGCCGGCGGAGATGTTCTGCACGTTGGAGGCGATGGCGATATAGACGTTCCCGCCGTCGCGGGTGTGGTATTTGGAGAAGATCTCGTGCTGGAACCTGACGAACCAGACGGCGTATTTGTCGGTCTCGGGGCAGTCGTTGCCGTATTTCGGCACCGCAAGCATCATCTGACGCTCTTTTTCATAGCCTTTGAAGTCGCATCGGAGCATATCGCGCAGCTCGGCAAGGGTGAAGCGCTTTTCCTTGAAGACCAGCTTTTCGATGGCGGCTAAGGAGTCGGCCATGGTAGCGATGCCCATGCACCCGGCGCCGTGGACGGAGGGGTAGGGCGTGCCGCCGTTATTGATGTCGAGGCCCTTTTCAATGCACCCTTCGGCGAAGCAGGAGAGGAAGGGCGACTGATAATGAAGCGGGTTGTAGCGTTCGTTTTCGTTGCGGAAACGCATCATGTAATCGGCCGCGCCGTAACGCATCTGTTCTTCCAGCGCTTTCATGAGACCCTCCATGGAGGTGATCTCTTCGGCTTTGCCGGTCTCCGGCCCGAGGCAGACGCCGGTGAGCATGCAGACGCCGTTATTGAGCGCAAGTTCCAGATATTTCGGGGTGTTGTAGCGACCGTCACTCCAGGGCGGCTGTTTGCCGGGGAGGAAATTCTCGATGCAGCCGACCATGCAGTAGTCGCGCGCGTCCTCAATGGCGTAGCCGTTGCGGGCAAGGGCGGGGATATTCACCTCGTCGTTCATCAAGGCCGGGTAGCCAAGGCCGGTGCCGATCACCTTGAGGCAGGCGTCGAGGAATTCCGGCGGCATGTCCTTGTGTAAGCGCGCGGAGAGGTTGGGGCCGGGGATATTGCAGTTGCCGACGGCCTCAAGAATGACGTAGGAAAGCTCGTTGATCGCGTCCTTCCCCTCGCGGGTCACGCCGCCGATGGCGATGTTCACCACGTTGTCGCCGCCGAAGTACCACGCCTCGCGGATCTTATAAAGGGTGCATTCCACCAGCTCCAACGCCTTTTCGCGCGTGAGAACGCCGTTTTCGATGTCTTTTTCATAATAAGGATAGAGGAATTGATCCATGCGCCCGATGGCCATGGCGTAGCGCCCTTCGAGGTAGAAGACCGTGTGGATAAACCACATGAGCTGCAGAGCCTCACGGAAGGAGGCAGGCGCGCCGCACGTGATGGCACGGCAGGTGGCTGCCACCTCCGAAAGCCCCGCTTTTTCGGCTTCAAGGGCGTAAGACGCGATATAGTCGGAGAAAGCCTCCATGGCGATCTTCGCGGCGGTGAGAAAACCCTGTTTTTCTTTTTCGGGGTGGCGGGCAAGGGAGGCTTCGATATCCTCGATGGTGCCGCCGATGCCGCGGGCGAGGAAAGACTTGTAAGCGGGCGCGTAGTGGTCGCTGTTGGTCCAGAAGGTGCGCTCGCCGTAGGAATTCACGATGGCGTCGGCCGCTTTCAGATCGGCCTCGGCGCGATCGGAGGCGATCAGACCGCGCACCGAACCCGCTATGGCGTCGTGCGGGTAGAGATCCTTGGGGATATCCCGCAAAAGGGCAGAGAAGGCCCACGCACGGGCGATGACGTTGGGATCATCGAGATGCGCGCGGTAACCGCCGGCTTTCAGAAGATTGCGGATGTTCTGACTGCCCGCGGGGCGCTCGTTGACCTCCGCACGGAGGAATTCCAGACGCTTCATGGGGATACTCCTTTCAGGATAGGTCATTATGCCGGAATCAGTCTTTCTTTTTGCCGAATACCAGCACGTTCCAGGAGTGCGGCGGGAGAGAGGGCTTGGCGATGCCGCCGTCCATTTCCGGGAGCGGGAGGGCCATCGGCAGAACGTCCCACGGATGCTCGGCGGTGTTGGTCACCTTCATGCCGGAGGCGGTGAGGATGTGGTAATCCTTCGGAGCGAAGCCCGGGAAATCGCGCAGGTCGATATCCATCTCCATGTCCTCGGTGAGCGAACGGTTGACGGCAAAGACGGTGAATTCTTCTTTTTCTTCGTTGTAAACGCCGACAGTCTCCACGTAGGGGGCGTCGCCGTAGGAGGATTCGTATTTGGGGGAATCGAGCGCCGGTGCCAGCACCTTGCCGCGGCCGTAGAGGGAAGCGTCCATGAAGGGGAAGAAGGTGGTCTGCATCCACGCGACGCCGTTATTCTGGGTCATGATCGGGGCGATGACGTTGACGAGCTGGGCAAGGCAGGCCATCTTGACGCGGTCGGCGTGCTTGAGGAGGGTGATGAGCAGGCAGCCGACGACCAGGGCGTCTTCCATGGTGTAAACGTCCTCGAGCTGCGGCGGGGCGATCTGCCACGGGGCGATCTTTTTGTCGGCTTCGTTGGAATGGAACCAGACGTTCCACTCGTCAAACGAGAGCATCATGGTCTTCTTGGAGCGCTTGCAGGCTTTGACATAGTCGCAGATGGAGACGACCGAGGAGATGAACTGATCCATGTTGAGCGAGCAGGCGAGGAAGTTCTCGGTGTTATTGTCGCGGTTGCCATAATAGGAGTGGAGCGAGAGGAAATCCACGTTTTCGTAGGTGTGGTCAAGGACGGTGGCTTCCCACTTGCCGAAGGTCGCCATGCCGGAGCCGGACGAGCCGCAGACGACAAGCTCAATGGAGGGGTCGACCCATTTCATCAGCTTGGCGGCCTCATTGGCGGTGCGGCCGTATTCGACGGCGGTCTTGGCACCCATCTGCCACGGGCCGTCCATTTCGTTGCCGAGGCACCAGGTCTTGATATTGAAAGGATCCTTGAAGCCGTTCTTGATGCGGCGGTCAGACTGGTAGGTGCCGCCCTTGAAGTTGCAGTATTCAACAAGTTCTCTCGCTTCTTCGGGGCCGCGGGTGCCGAGGTTGACAGCCATCATGACCTCGGAATTGGCGCGCTTGGCCCATTCCTGGAATTCGTCGATGCCGATCTCGTTGGTCTCAATGGTCTTCCAGGCAAGCTCCGCGCGGCGCGGACGGAGGGAACGCGGGCCGGTGCCGTCTTCCCATTTGTAGCCGGAAACGAAGTTGCCGCCCGGGTAACGGACGATCGGCACACCCAATTTGCGCACTAATTCCAGAACGTCGCGGCGGAAGCCCATGTCGTCGGCGGCGGGATGGGTCGGCTCATAGATGCCGCCGTAAACGGCGCGGCCTAAATGTTCAATGAAGGAACCGTAAAGGCGGGGATCCACGTCTCCGATGGGGAAGCTCTTCGAAAAGGTCAGCTTGGCTTTCATGATTTTTCTCCTTTTATTTATATATTATTTCGTTTCACGATAATAAAGTCCGTAGGTGCGCTCGATGCGCGGCGGGAAGCCGCCGATGTATTTGCGGTAGATCCTTTCGGCTTCTTCGGCGGTCTCGAAAGTAAAGGACATCACCGAGTAATCAATGCCGCGGGGCATTCTGTCCGCCGTATAAAGGGGAAGAGAATTATATAACGTGCTGTACCGTCTCCCGTCGCAGGCAACGGGGAATTCCACGCCGAGGCGGTCGACGAGGGTGAGATGCCCTTCGCATTTGCCGCAGCCCTTGGCGCTTCTGCCGGGGCACGAGCGGAGGCGCATGAGGGGAAGCCTGCCGTAGCCGATGATGCCGCGGGGAAGATTGCCGCCGAGATGCTCAATATCGTGGGCGGATAATTCAAAGGAGACCACCGCCGAGACAAGGCCGAGCCTTTCGTATTCCGCAAGCGAGAGTGAATTATAGATGTTGAGGCCGAAATCGCCGTGCGGAGTGAAGCCATGATCTTTCGCCGCGCGGAGGAGGCCGATATTATTCACCATGCAGTCCTTCATGCCGAGGGTATCCAGGTGGGAAAAGATCTTGTCGAGGCGCTCGTGATCCTTTTCAAAGGAAACGGGCGGCAGCTCGGCGATCAGGCGGGAGCCATATAAGCTGACGAGCTCTTTCGTGAGCTTTTCCGCCGGGAGGATGACGCGCTCGGCTTCAAAGTCAAAATCAAGCTGGGATGGATCGAGCGCCTTGAGCCAGAGGGCGGGAGACGTGTGCGGTTTCTCCTCCGGCAGGACGAGCGGAGACTCGGTATAGGCGTGCGGCGTCACCTTGGAGCGGATATCGGAGAGTTTTTCAAGCGCCTCACGCCGGAGGGCGTTTTCGGCCGAGGGAGGAAGCATCAGCCCCGACAGGTTGGAAAAATCGAAGGAGCTGATAAAATAGGGCGTGCCGCCGGTCTTTGAAAGATTTTTGAGGGCGGTCTCGCGGTCGGTCGCTGCAGTACGGGGGACGATGGGGACGGCGCCCTCGGCGGTGACGGTGTTTTTGCCGTCGGAAATCACGAGTTTGGAAGGCTTCTCGGGCGTGAGAATGAGGGAAGCATCCAGCCCGACCGACTGATAGACGTTCCGGATCAGCTCGGCGGTCTCTTTTTCGGCAGAAGCGGCGGAAACAGCGTCTTCCTTGGTGCGGGTACCGAACATGGAGGCGTTGATGTTTCCGGTCAGATAACCGTCGGTGAAGCCGGAACGGGAAAAGATGGTTTCAAGCTGCTCCATGTCGGGCTTGCCTCCATCGAGTGCGACGCGGCAGGCGTGAACGGCGGCGGCGACGTAAGCCGGGCCCTTCATGCGCCCTTCGATCTTGAAGGAACAGACGCCCGCGTCCGCAAGCTCACGGATGTGCTCAACGTAGGACATATCTTTTAAGGAAAGGACGTGGTCACGCCCACGGCATTTGAAATCGAGGCGGCAGGGCTGGGCGCAGAGGCCGCGGTTGCCGCTCCTTCCGCCGATCATGGAGGAGAGATAGCAGGCGCCGGATAAGCTGACGCAGAGTGCACCGTGCACAAAGGCCTCTAAAGCGAGGTCGTCGGGAACGCGGGCGCGGATGGCTCTGATCTCCTCAAGCGAGAGCTCACGCGCTAAAACGACCCTGCGGAAACCGAGATCGTAGGCTTCCAGCGCGCCTTCGGCGTTGTGGATGGCCATCTGGGTGGAGGCGTGCATCTCAAGCGACGGACAGTGCTCCCGGAAAAGGCGGGCGACGGCGAGATCCTGCACGATCACCGCGTCCACGCCGGAAGCGGCGATCCGACGGATCTCTTCTATGGCCGGGGCAAGTTCGCCGTCGGAAAGAAGCGTGTTGAAGGTGACGTGCACGCGGACTCCCTGCAGGTGACAGGCGGAAACGACCTCGGAAAGACCCTCGGAATCAAAATTCTCGGCGTTGCGGCGCGCGTTGAAGTTGCGTGTGCCAAGGTAAACGGCGTCCGCACCGGCTCTCTGCGCGGCGGTGAGCTGTTCACGCCCGCCGACCGGGGCAAGAATTTCCACTTTCATGATCTGGTCCTTTCCGATATAAACGATAACTTCTTATTCCCTATTCTACCGCATCGCGCGGAGCAAATCAAGTCGAAGTTGACTTCTTTTTCATGTATTGGCTCGGCGCGACGCCGAGTTCCCTGCGGAAGACGCGCGAAAAATACGCCGCGTCGGTAAATCCTGTGGCCGCGGCGACCTCTGCGACCGAGAACATCCCGGCGGATAAAAGCTCGGTCGCCCGGCGCATCCGAAGCGAGAGGATGAAGCGGGAGGGCGTCACGCCGTGGCGCTTCAAAAAGAGGCGCTTATAATAAGAATAACTCACACCGGCCGCCCGGGAAAGCGCCGTGTAGTCAAATTCGGGGTCAAAGCAATGCTCCTCAAGGTAAGAGGTGGCGCGGTCGAGGATAGCCGTGTGGGTGCCGGGGAGGTAGGCGGACTGCTGCTCCTCCATCAGGGCGATGATGCGGTAGACCAGTGCCATGGATTCCGCATAGTAGCCCGGCGCACCGAGGAGCCAGGTGTGATGTAATCTCTCAAAGAGAAGCTGAAAGGCGGCGGGGTTGGCAGGCGTGAATAAAAAGGCCTTGTCGGGGAACGGGGTGGAGAGCATAAAGCGGAAATAGATCGAGCTGCCCGGCTCGGTCGGCTCGAGAGGATAGACTGCACTCGCCCTCCCGGAGGGAAGAAAACGCAGATCTCCCGCCTTTTCGTGAAGCGTCTGCTCCCCGAACTGCACCACTGTGTCGCCGCTGACCTTGTAGATCAGCTCGCACATGGATAACCGGCCGTCATAATCGTGCGGAAGTCCGTCGCCTTTATGATAAAACACCGCGTCCAGCGCCGTCACAATCGGCTTTCCTGCGGGAAACATCTCCATACCATCGCCTTCTTTCACCATAAAGATAGCGGAAAAAGGTGCGTTTGTCAAGAAAAAGTGTGCCATAAAATCCAAGTGTACCGCCCGGTCAATGGACGAATCTTCAAATAGGCGATAAGATAAAGATAACCTTTCAAGGAGGAAACAAATATGACCGAACGCATCCGGAAGCTCTGTGCATTTGTTGAAAAATACGATCTCTATATGCCCGTCGTCAAGGTGGATTACGACCGCAGCGATCTCTTCCTTTCCGACCTCGCCTGCGACACCAAGCGCCTCTGCGACTATATGCTGGCGCAGGACATCCGCCTCGATCAGGACGTGCGCCTGACCGGCTTCTTCCGCTTTGACGGCTCGGTGCCCGCCGATATCTTCCATCGGACGGGCCACCGCAATTTCTCCAAATTCTCTTCGCAGTTTTATAATAAGCCGCTTGAGAATCTCGCGACCTTCGAGTGGCAGCATTCCACCGCCGACTTCCGCTATGTCATCGAAAACGGCATGGAAGGGTACCTCGCGCGCATTGAAGCCTCTGAGGCGGCGCACAAGGACGATCCCGAAGGGCTCGAATTCCTTTCCATGATGAAAAAGGTCGTCTTGACCATCATCAAATTGGCTGAACAGAACGCCGAAAAGTGCCGCGCCGCCGCTGAAAAAGAGGAAGGCGAGCGCAAAGCCGAGCTTCTGAAGATGGCCGCCATCTTTGACCGCGTGCCGCGCTACCCGGCGCGCACCTTCCGGGAGGCTGTCCAGTCGCTTTCCATGTGCTTCATTTTCCTGCCCGACTGCATCGGCACCATCGACCGTTACCTCCGCCCCTATTATGAGGCCGATCTTGCCTCCGGCGAAATGACCAGATCCGAGGCGGGCGAATTATTGCAGGAGCTCTTCATCGACATCTCCGCCCACACCGAGCACGGCGGAAACCGCGACGACTTCTCCGCCGAATCGCATTTCGCCATCGGCGGCTACCTTCCGAGCGGCGAGGACGGCTTCAACGATCTTTCCCGCCTGATCGTCGAATCGCTCATGGAAATGCCTATCAACAAGCCGCAGATCACGCTCCGCTGGACGAAAAAACTGCCGTTTGAGACCTTCCGCTACATTCTCGACTGCGAACGGAACGACAAGCTCAAGCGCATCGCCTTTGTGAGTGATGAGCCGCGTATCGCCTCCTTCATGAAAAACCTCGGTCTTTCCTATGAGGACGCCTGCAATTACACCATGGTCGGCTGCAACGAACCGTCTTTGCAGGGCGGCATCTGGCTCGGCGGCTGCACCTCCAACATCGCCCGCGCCGTTACCGACACGCTCTACGGGCGCGAAGACGATCTTCTGAAATGCAGGAATTTTGACGAATTCTACGCCGTTTATGAGGAAGAGCTCACAAAAGTAGTCAACCGCATCATCGAGATCTCCGACGGCTTCAATTTCGCCCGCTCCAAGGATATCAACGTGCTTTCAAGCATTTTCCTCGACGGCTGCATCGAAAATGCGCGGAGCGTCACCCGCGGCGGCGCACGCCTCGCCCTTTCCGGCACCAACCTCATGGGCACCACCGCCACCATCGACTCGCTTTCCATGGTGAAGCAGTTCGTCTTTGAGGATCAGATCTTCACGATGGAGGAGCTTCTCGCCGCCCTCAAGGCCGACTGGAAGGGTTACGAGGAGATGCAGACCCTCATCCTCACCACCGGCAAATTCTTCGGCAACAACGACCCGCTTTCCGATGACGTGGCGAGACGCTTCACCACGAGCCTCCATACCCTCCTGAAAGACAGAAGAAATCTCTTCGGCAATCATTTCCTCTGCGGCTGCCTTGCGGGCTACAATCCGCACTACGTCTGGTTCGGCAACGCCACCGCGGCGACTCCGGACGGCAGAAATGCGGGCGATCCCTTCATGGTCGGCGCCGGTCAGTCGGGCGGACGCGACAGGGAGGGCCTTGCGGCGCTTCTCAACTCGGTCGCTCAGATGGACCCGGAGGGCATCCTCTGCGGGCCGTTCGTCTGCAACCTCACGCTGGAAGAAAGCCTCGTCCGCGACGACGCGAAGTTTGAAAAGACCGCCAGAATGATCGAGACCTATTTCAAAAAGGGCGGCCTCCACGTCCAGCTCAACTATGTCTCCCGTGAAGAACTTCTCAAAGCCAAGGCCGATCCGGCGCATTACGCGGGCATCCGCGTCCGCGTTTCCGGCTTCTCCGGTACCTTCGTCAATCTGCAGGAGAGCATTCAGGACGACGTGGTCAACAGAACGGTCGAAGCATGATGACAGCGGAAATCTTCGACATCGAGAGGAATTCCTACGTCGACGGGCCGGGACTACGCACCACGGTGTTTTTCAAGGGCTGTAACCTCAACTGCCGCTGGTGCCACAACCCGGAATCCAAGAGCCGGGGAAAGGTGTTCCTCTATTATCAGGATAAATGTACCCATTGCGGCCTCTGCGCGCGCCTTTGCCCGGAAAAGGCAGTCGACAAGACGGGCTTCCGCGACCCTGCAAAATGTACTTTCTGCGGGAAGTGCGAAAAATACTGCCCGCAGAGGGCAAGAAAAGTCTGCGGACGGCAGGCGAGTCTTGAAGAACTGCTGAATGTCATCGAAAAGGACGCCGATTATTATGAAGCCACCGGCGGCGGCGTGACCTGTTCGGGCGGGGAATGTATGCTCCAGCTCGACTTTCTGGAAGAATTCCTGAAAGCGCTCAAGGAAAAGGGATATGATACGGCGGTGGATACCGCGGGAAACCTGCCGTTTGCATCGTTTGAGCGCGTCTTACCCTATGCCGATCATTTCCTCTATGACGTGAAGTGTGTCACGCCCTCCTTACACACGTGGGGAACGGGCGTTGACAATGCGCGGATCCTGGAAAATCTCAAAAGGCTGCTTGCCCTCTGCCCGGAAAAGGTGATCGTCCGCGTGCCGGTCATCCCCGGCTTTAACGCGGAGGATGAGGAGATCGGGAGGATCGCAGATTTCTTCCGCGAAAACGGCAGACCACAGTTATTGGAAGCGCTTCCCTACCACGCGCTCGGCGAAAACAAAGCCCGCGCCATGGGAAAAGAGCCAATGGTTTCCCACGCGCCTTCCAAAGAAGACATGGCGCGGTATCAAAAAATACTGAAAGGCTGATTTTATGAAGCTTCGTAACGATCATATACTGGTTTTCGGCGGCGGAAGCGGCATCGGGAAGGCCATTGCCCAAAGATGCATCGAAGATGGCGCGAAGGTCGTCATCGCCGGAAGAACGGAGGATAAGCTCAGAAAGACCGCGGAGGAGATCGGCGCGGATTATATCACGGCGGATATCACCGATGTGGACGCGCATGAAAGCTTCTTCCTCAAGGCGGAAGAGAAAATGGGCGGGCTCACGGCCTTTGTCAACGCGGCGGCCATGGGCGGCAACCAGATCACCGGCCGCGGCTACGAGCCGTGGGACATCACAAGCTCTGAGTGGGACACCATGCAGGATATCGACTTCAAGGCGGCGTTCTTTCTCATCCGCAACGAGGTGGATTATCTCAAGGCGAAGGGTGTGCGCGGCAATATCCTCAATATCGCCTCCAACGCGGCCTGTATGGGCATCATCGGCTGCTACGGCGCGGCGAAAGAAGCCATCATCAAGTGGACGCGTTCCTTCGGCAACCGCTTTGGCCACGACGGCATCATCATCAACGGCATCGCGCCCGGCGCGACCCTGACCGACATGATCTCCCGCTACGCGAAATCGGCCGACCAGCCCTATCCGCGCCACGCCATTGAGCGGTTCATTTTGCCCTCTGAAATCGCGGAGCTTGCCTATTACCTCATGAGCGACTTCGGCGAGATCGTCTGCGGCCACACGGTTGTCGCCGACGGCGGCGACAACGCGGCAACACTCTGAAAAGATAAAGATTCATCCCGGTTTTCGTGTGAAAACCGGGATGATTGTTTACTCCATTATAAAGGCATACAGCCCGCGTGTTTGGGTCATATCCGGATAGGGGCGGTAGGTCTCGTAGCCCTTTTTGAAGCTTTCCATGTCGGAAACGGTGGCTTCGATGAGTTCCAGTTCCCACTCGCGCGGGCCGATGACGTAGGCGTCGAAATCGACTATGGCGGCGATATCGTTTTCTTTGAAAAGGAACTGATTGGCCGAGATATCCGCCATCATGAGGGAATAGGTGGTTTCGGGAAGGCCCTTTTCAAGAAAGTTCCGGCAGGCGGCGGGGAGCTCCTCGCGCCCGGCGGATTTTTCCGCGACATACTGGCGAAGCCTTTCGGGAAAATCGGACACCTTTTTGCCTCCGGGAAGGCCGCAGAAATCAAATTCTTTGGAATGGAGAAAACCGATATACTGCCCAAGCCGGTAGGCGATCTTTTCGCCCTCCGGGAACTCGTCCGGCTCCCAGCTCTCGCCTTCCATAAAGGAAAAGACGCTGAGCCGCTCCTCTTCGTCGGTACCGATCAGGGAAGCGCAAGGGACATGCGGATTTTCACGGAGCAGGCGCGTGATCTCCGACATGGCGGCGCGCTGGGAGGTGAAATCGGAATCAAAGAGGAAACGCATCCGCTCCCAGAAAGGGGAGAGATGATCGGGCGCGAGCATCTGC
>JAKSPX010000240.1 GCA_024404415.1 Clostridia bacterium
GCACCGAATTGCTTCCCAATATCAAGGAATACTTCCCGGATGGCGTTCAGCCGGTCTTCTGGGATTATTATCACGAAAACGAGGATTTCTACTCCGTCAACCTCGAAAAACACGAAAAACTCAGCTCCGAGACGCTTTTTGCGGGCGGCGTCTGGGCGTGGAGCGGCCACGCCGTGCAGTATTCCCGCTCTATTTCAAACAGCGTTCCGGCGCTTGAGGCCTGCCGCAAGAAGGGCACCCGCGAGGTCATCGCCACCATCTGGCACAACGGCTCGGAATCCAGCCTCCTCATGGCGCTGGCCGGCCTCGCCCTCTACGCCGAATACGATTATCACGGCCACTATGACGTGGACGAGATCCGCGCCTCTGTTCTTCGTGTGCTCGGCGCTTCCTACGACGATTTCCTCGCCACCGAAGCGGTGGAATATCCGCACCTTGTGAGGAGCGAATCCGGCGCTTCCCGCGCGATTTTATATAACGACCCGCTCATCGGTCTGGTGGATAATCACCTCGCGCCCCTGAACGCGGGAGAATATTATAGGAAGCTCACGCCCACTCTCCTGCCGCTTTCGAAGGACAAGGGCGAGCTGGCCCCGGCCTTTGAGATCCTTGCACGCCTTTCCTCGCTGCTTGAAAACAAGGCCGATTTCGGTCTGCGGCTCAAAAAGGCCTACGATGAAAACGACCGCGAAACGCTTGGGAAGATGGCGGACGAGTGCGACCTCATCAAGGAAAAGATCGAAGCCCTCCGCGAGATCCATCGCGCTTCCTGGATGCGTTGGAACAAGCCCTTCGGCTGGGAAGTGCACGACATCCGCTACGGCGGCCTTCTCATGCGTTTTGACACGGCGAAGGAACGCATCACCGCTTATCTTGATGGCGAAATCGAAAAGATCGAAGAGCTGGAGGAGAGAAGACTCCGCATGAATCATTCGACCGAAAGCGATCCTTCCTTCAGCGGCAACTTCCTCTGGTTCCGCTACGGCGCATTTGCCACGGCCAACATTCTGAGCTGAGAAGGGGAAATGAGATGAAAGAGCGCCTGACGAGCGAAAACGGCAGACTGCTCCTCGGCGGGAAAGATTTCTTTCTCGTGTCGGGCGATCTGCACTATTTCCGCGTCCACCCGGCGGATTGGGGCAAAAGACTGGCTCTGATGAAGGATTTCGGGCTGACAACCGTACAGACCTACTGCCCGTGGAACCTTCATGAGCCGAAACGCGGTGAATTTGATTTAGAGGGGCTTTTAGACCTCGGACGCTTCATTGACGAGGCGGCGGAGCAGGGACTCAAGGTGCTTTTGCGCCCGGCGCCCTTCATCTGCAGCGAATGCGCCTTCGGCGGCATGCCCGCGTGGCTCCTCGGCCCGCGCGACCTGGCATTAAGGTCGCTCGACCCGCGCTTTATCGAGCCTTTGGAAGAATATTATCGGAAGCTTGCGGAGATCATCGTGCCGCGCCTTTCGACAAACGGCGGCCCCGTCATCGCCGTGGCGCTTGAAAACGAATACGGCGGCATCTCGCACGACCTTCCGTATCTCGAAAAACTTGCTGAGATCCTGAAAAATGTCGGTGTGGACGTGCCCTTTTACACCACCGACGGCAACGTCCCTTCGTGGATCCGAAACGGCACGACCGCGGAATGCATCATGGAGGGGCAGAATTACCGCGCAAAGCCCGGCGACGCGGCCATAGCGAAAAAATACCACGACGAACTCCAACCCGACCGCCCCTTCTTTGTCGGGGAATTATGGGCGGGCCGCGCCATCTATTGGGACGAACCCTTCTCCTTCCGCGACCCGCGCGAAACGGCGGAGGCCTTCCGCGAGGCACTGGAGCTCGGCGCTTACGTGAATTTTTATATGTTCGCGGGCGGCACCAATTTCGGCTCGTTCAGCGGCGCGATCGTCGGGAAATCCTATACGCCGCGCCCCGACGCCCCCGCGCGCTATATTGCGCACACCACCAGCTACGACGAGGATTCTCTCATCTCGGAATGCGGTCTCCCGACCGAGAAATATTACCTCTGCCGCGATGTGCTCGACAAATTCCTCGGAAAACCCGTGCGCGAAAGAAAGCCGTATCCATACCGGGCGCAGGCCATCGGAGAGGTCAAATTTACCGAAGAAGCGCCGCTCTTTGAAAATTTGGACGCGTTGACCTCTCTGAAGCGCGATTCCGTCCGTCAGCTCACCATGGAAGAGATGGGGCAGGATACCGACTTCCTATTATATTCCACGCGCGTTACCTCCTTTGGCATGAGGCTTGATAGCCGCTTCCTTCTCCGGGACGTCCGCGACCGCGCGACCCTTTACGCGGACGGGGAATATATCGGCTCGGTCCTCCGCGACCGGGGAGAAGAGGTGGCATATCCTCTCCCAGAGGAAGGGTGCGACCTTGAGATCCTTGTGGAGAATATCGCGCGCATCAATACCGGCATGGACCTCGATTTTGAACGCAAGGGCATTCTGAAGGATGTCCGATACGCGAATACCCGCCTTGTCGGCTGGGAAAACCGCGCGCTCGACCTCAAAAACATCAAAAATCTTCATTACGAACCGATCAAAACGGTTCCGGATGAGAATATGCCGGTCTTCCTCCGCGCCTCCTTCAAGGCGGAGCCGGGCGTGGACGGTTACCTCCTCACCGAAGGCTTCACGCGCGGACACGTCTGGATCAACGGCTTTGACATCGGCCGCTTCTGGGATGTCGGGCCGCAGAGGACGCTCTATATCCCCGGCGCTCTCCTGAAGGAAGAAAACACCCTCGAAATACTGGATATCCAGCCCACCGGAAAAAAGTCGATAAAATTAGTAGATAAAATGATTTTTGAGGAAGAGACCGTATGAAACGCCGCGAGCCGAATTTTGAAAATCTCCTGAAAATTACCCGCCGGGAAGCCCCGGAACGCCCCACGCTTTTCGAACTTTTCATGAATATGGACCTTTATCAGAAGGTCAACGGCGGAAAGCCCGCGGGCGATGACCCATTATCCATCGCGCGCTTCACCGTGGAGGCCTTCACCAGGCTCGGGTACGACTACACCACCCTCCACGCGAGCTCCTTCGGCTTCCCGCACGACGATCAGAACCGCGAGCAGACCATCTCCTTGAATGAGGGCAGCGTCATCACCGACTGGGAAAGCTTTGAAAAATACGTCTGGCCGGACCCGGACGCGGCCGATTATTCCACTCTCGGAAAGATCAAAGATTATCTCCCCGACGGTATGAAGCTGATGGTCATGGGGCCGGGCGGCGTGCTTGAAAACGTCATCAGCCTCGTGGGGTATGATAACCTCTGCTACATGATCTATGAGGAGCAAGAGCTTGCAAAGGAGATTTTTGATCACGTCGGCTCCCGCCTCGTGCGCTATTATGAAAACGCGCTCCAATATGACACGGTCGGCC
>JAKSPX010000241.1 GCA_024404415.1 Clostridia bacterium
GTGCTCCCTCTATTATACCACTTTTTTGCTTGACCTTATTATACAAGGGGCGATTATCAATCGCCCGCATCGACAAGGGCAGTGCGATAATAAAAAACCGCGCCCCTCCTTTTGGGAGAGGCGCGGAATGTATTTTGGGGAAGACTTACGCTTTCTTCTTGATGCCGAGGAGCTTGTTGACGATAATGCCGAGGATCAGGGCGGTGGCGATAGAGGTGAGCTTGACCGCGCCGATCTGGAGGGCCATACCGCCGATGCCGGCGATCAGGATGGAGGAAGCGGTGAAGAGGTTGCGGTTGTCGTTGAGGTCGACAGGCTGGAGCATCTTCAGACCGGAGACAGCGATGAAGCCGTAAAGGGTGAAGCAGACGCCGCCCATGACGCAGCCGGGGATGGTGGCGAGGAAGGTGACGAACGGAGCGAAGAAGGAAGCAAGGATGCAGAGGATAGCGGTGGCAAGGCTGGTGACGACGGAGGCGTTGCCGGAGATGGCGACGCAGCCGACCGCTTCGCCGTAGGTGGTGTTCGGGCAGCCGCCGAAGAAGGCGCCCGCGATGGAACCGACGCCGTCGCCGAGGAGGGTGCGGTGGAGACCCGGGTCAGCGAGGAGGTCAGGCTCGATGATGGAGGAGAGGTTCTTGTGGTCGGCGATGTGCTCGGCGAAGACCACGAAGGCGACCGGGACGTAAGCGACGGCCACGGTGGCGATGTATTCACCGGTGACAGAGCCGAAGCCCTTGAAAGCTTCGATGAAGGTGAAGTCGGGGACCCACTGCATGGTCTGGAAGCGGGTGAAGTCGATGATGGCGAGAGCGTCGTTGCCGGAAGCCTGGCCGATGAGGGGGAAGATCAGGGCGACAGCGTAGCCCACGAGGATACCGATGATGAAGGGGATCATCTTGGCCATCTTCTTGCCGAAGACACTGCAGATGCAGACGACAAGCAGAGTGACGATGGCGCAGATGAGGCAGGCCCAGACATGAGTGTCCATGATATAGGCGCTGGCGTCGGCGTCAAAAGCACCGGCGAGGGAATCGCTGACAGCGTTGCCCGCGAGGGAGAGACCGATGATGGCGACCGTCGGGCCGATGACGACCGGGGGCATGAGCTTGTTGACCCAGCCGGCGCCGGCGAACTTAACGACGATGGCGATGACGACGTAGACAAGACCCGCGAGGAGCGCGCCGATGAGAAGACCGGCGTAACCGACGGAGACGGAAGCCGCGCCGCCGAAAGCAGCGAACATGGAGCCGAGGAACGCGAAGGACGAGCCGAGGAAGACGGGGCTCTTGAACTTGGTGAAGAGCAGGTAAACGATGGTGCCGACGCCCGCGCCGAAGAGGGCGGCCGACTGGCTCATGCCGTTGCCGATGATCGCCGGAACAGCGATGGTAGCCGCGAGGATGGCAGGCAGCTCCTGGATGGCGAAGACAATGATCTGCCCGAACATGGGCTTGTCTTCTACTTTGTAGACGAGTTTCATAAGTGACAATCCTCCATCAAATTTCGGCACATTTTGTGCCGCACGATTTATTAAAGCGGGAGTGACCCGATTTAATCGAATGCTCAGAGGCCGTAGAGATAAACGCCGGTCTCGCCGTCGAATTCGTCCGCCATCACCGAGATCTTTTCCTCGCGGGAGGTGGGGACGTTCTTGCCCACGAAATCGGGGCGGATGGGAAGCTCGCGGTGGCCGCGGTCGACCAAAACCGCGAGGCGGATGGTCTTGGGTCTGCCGTGGGCGAAAATCGCCTCAATGGCGGCGCGGGCGGTGCGGCCCGTGTAGATCACGTCGTCGACGATGATCACGCTTTTGCCCTCCACCGACTCCGGCAGCGTCAGCCCGCCGGTCAGGGGCAGGTCGGCCTTCACGGTGAGGTCATCGCGGTAGAAGGTGATGTCGGCTTCGCCGACCGGAACGGAAGCGCCGTCGATGGACATGATGTTCTCGGCAAGGCGGCGGGCGATCGGTATGCCGCGCCTCTTGACGCCGATGAGCAAAAGGTTGTCGCTTCCTTCGTTTTTCTCGATGATCTCGTGGGAAATGCGCATCAGCGCGCGGCGCACGGCCGCTTCATCCATCAGCTTGGATTTCATTTTCATCTTGAACTTCCTCACAAAAAAATCTTGCCGACCATAAAAGATCGGCAAGATGACAGTACGCCTCTATTTAAGGCGATGCTTCCTTCAATTGCGGGGTCATCTTGCCAGCCTCACGGAACTGCGCTTAAAGATTTCCATCGCGTGATATCATAACATATTGTGAAGGATTTGTAAAGAGGAAATTTGTTTTTTGTCGAAAAAGCTTTTGCGCTATTACGCTTTTACGCGTTTGCGCATCGCGCTGCGGCGCGGGACGAAAACGAAGGATCTTCCCCCGAGCTTGGCGAAAGGATCCTTCACTGCGTTCAGGATGACGGGGACGGTACGCTGCCCTCTCCGTCAGACCTTTGGTCTGACACCTTACAGGCCTTCGGCCTACCCCCTTCCGTCGGCTTTGCCGACGGCATCCCCCGGAGGGGGAGGCTTCTGGGGGTGTGCTGAATCGCTGAATCGCTGAATCGCTTTTTGCGTACCCGCCCCCGTGCATTTTACCACTCGGAGATGGAGCCGTCCTCATGCCGCCAGACGGGGTTGCGCCATTCATGCGGCGTTTCGTTTTCCTCGCGGACGAGGCTTTCGAGCACGTCCACGCCGAGGCCGGGCTTTTTGGAGAAGGTGGCAAATCCGTCGACAAATTCAAAATCCTCGCGGTTGGTGACGTAATCGAGCACCGACTTCCCGACGTTATAGTGGATGCCCATGCTCTGCTCCTGAATGGCGGCGTTGTAGCTGGTGGCGTCGATCTGGAAGCAGGCCGAAAGGGCGATAGGGCCGAGCGGGCAGTGCGGCGCGAGCGCCACGTCGTAGGCTTCGGCCATGGCGGCGATCTTCTTGACCTCGGTGATGCCGCCCGCGTGGGAAAGGTCGGGCTGGATGATGTCGGCGTAGCCCTTTTCAATCAGACGCTTGAAATCCCAGCGCGAGAAGAGGCGTTCGCCGGTGGCGATGGGGATATTCACCGCCGCGCGGATGTCGGCGAAGGATTCCATGTTGTCGCATAAGACCGGCTCCTCGATGAACATCAGGTCGTAGGGCTCAAGCTCGCGGGCCAAAACGCGCGCCATGGGCTTGTGGACACGGCCGTGGAAGTCGATGGCGATGCCGAAGTCCCTGCCGCAGGCCTCGCGGACGGACGCGACGCGCGCGACGACCTCGTCGATCTTTTTGTGGCTGTCTATAAAAGAAAGTTCCTCGGTGGCGTTCATCTTGACGGCGGTGAAGCCCTCCGCCTGCTTTTCAAGCGCCCCTGTAGCCGCGTCGGAGGGGCGGTCGCCCGCGATCCAGCTGTAAACGCG
>JAKSPX010000242.1 GCA_024404415.1 Clostridia bacterium
CATCCGCCCTCGGCAAAGCGCGGAAGGGCTTCCGCGGCCGGGAGGATGGTGACCGACGCGATCTGATCGGTGCGGCGCTGGGTCTCGGTGGAGAAATGGGAGATGGAGTCGATCTCATCGTCGAAAAAGTCGATGCGGCAGGGGGACTCGGCGGTGACGGGATAGACGTCCAATATGCCGCCGCGCAGGGCAAACTGGCCGCCCGAGCGCGCATCGATGGCTTCGGTGCGGCGGTATCCGGCGTCCACCAGTCTTCGCGCCAATTCATCCGGCGCGATAACGTCCCCGACGGCGAGCTTCAGGCGCGCTTTTTCGAGGATCTCCTTCGGCAGAGTCGCCGCGGCGGCCGCTTCGGCCGGAAGGAAGGAGATGGCTGCGGTCGGAAGTGCGTCGAAAAAGGCGATGCGCTTCTGCTCACTTTCGCGCGACGCGCCGTCGGCGTCGAAAAGCACCTGCTCCTTTGCCGCGAGCGTGATGACCTCTTCGCCCGAAAAGCACTCCACGTCGGGAACGAGCCTTTGCGCGGCGCGCTCGTCCGGTGTGATCACCGCGACGGGGCGTCTGGTCTCTGCCGCGACCGCCGCAATGACGTGCGCCTTGTGGATGGGCGAAAGGCCGGAAAGCAGGAAGGGCGTGCGCCCGGCGCGCAGCTTCTGGAAGAGCTCTCCGAGCTCGGGTAGGGAGGATAATTCGTTTACGAGAAATCTCATGGGTCATTCGTCCTTCTTACGGGGTAAAGGTTTCTTCTTGTCGGGATCGCCGTTAAAATCGTTGGCAGCCTTCTGCCAGCCGTAGGCCATGATCTCGGTGACGGCTTCCGGCGCAGAGGCCGCCGCCTTGGCAATGGCCTTGCGGGCAGGCTCATCCGGCGTGCCGAGCACCCAGTCGGCCATGTCGTATTCCTTGAAAGGAGGCGCGCCGACGCCGATCTTCATGCGCGGGAACTGATCGGAATTGAGCATATAAATAATGCTCTTGATGCCGTTGTGACCGCCGTCGCTGCCCTTCGGACGGATGCGAATTTGTCCTTCCTGCATGGACACATCGTCATAGATCACGACGACGTGGTCGGCGGGGATCTTGTAAAAATCCGCCGCGGCGGCCACCGCTTCGCCGGAGGAATTCATGAAAGTCTGCGGGCGCATGAAGAGAACGCTGGCTTTTTCGCCGTTCGGAAGCGGCAGAGTCGCCCGCGCGGTGAGTGCCTTGAATTCCAGACGGGTGATCTGGAAGGCATATTTCTCTTCAAAAAATTTCAGCGTCTCAAATCCGACGTTGTGGCGGCTGGTCTCGTATTTCCGGCCGGGATTTCCGAGCCCGACGACGATCCACGTCGGAGGCTCCGGTTTTTTACTCTCATTTTTTGCGCTGATCATGCGAAAAATCTCTTCAAGGGACATTTTATCGGCTCCATTCTATTTTATATGGCTATATTTTTATTATCTTTCGGCTATATTTGGATATTTTATTTATATATCATCGTTTATTCATATTTATTCATAACTCAATATTATCAGGCTATATCAGGGTAAACGGCCGCGCGGTGCGGGAGTTAGTCTTCGGCACTCGCCGCGCCGTGGGTATACGTTCTGTAATATGTCATTTCCGGGTATCCCGGGCCGTTCCCTCTGCCCTTTCACGCCGTGATTTCATAGGGGATGACGCGGTACCCCGAGAGCGGCCCGAGGGTCACGCAGAGGGAGCGGGACACCCGCCCGCGCCATCCCCTTCCCGGCGGATGCCAAAGAGGGGGGGCAAATGTCCTCCGGGAGAAAGGTGAGGAAACTTCTCTCATCCCGAAGATGCGCGCATTTTCCGGATAGCATTTTCGCCGCGGAGGACGTCCGTCCCTCGCGGAAGATTGATGCGGAATTGCTGACAGTTTACATGACCTTTCAAGGTCATTGAATGGGGGAAAACACGGTCGACTCGTGAGTCGACCCTACGAGAAGGATTCCACGCAGGAGAAAAGTTTTACTGAATGCACCATCTTGTAGGGGCGACTCAAGAGTCGCCCGAAAGCTTCCTGTTACAGAAATGTATCTCTGCCCGGGCAAGGGCGGTCGACTCGTGAGTCGACCCTACAAGAAAGATTCTGCTTAGAAGAAACGACTTTATGAAGTGCAAACCCGTAGACGCGGCTTACGCTGCCGAGCCTATATGCCGAGACCGGGGTTTTCTTCACATGGCATCAGCCCAAAGGCGGATGCCCTTGGGCTGATATACGCTTGTTTTTCAGAAGGCGAGCTTTTCTTCCAGCCACTTTTCGACCTGGTCGATCGGGAGGCGGATCTGCTCGGTGGTGTCGCGGTCACGGATGGTGACGCAGTGGTCTTCGACGGAATCGAAGTCGTAGACGATGCAATACGGGGTACCGATCTCATCCTGACGACGGTAGAGCTTGCCGATGGAACCGGCGTTATCGAAGTCGACCATGTACTTCTTGGCGAGCATGTTGTAGACTTCCATGGCCTGATCGGTGAGCTTCTTGGAGAGCGGCAGAACGGCGGCCTTGAAGGGCGCGAGCGCCGGATGCAGGTGCAGGACGGTGCGGGAATCGGTCTTGCCCTTGGCGTCGGTGGTCTCTTCCACATCGTAAGCGTCGCAGAGGAAGGCGAGGAAGGAGCGTTCCACGCCGAGGGACGGCTCGACGACGTAGGGGATGTAGTGCTTATTTTCTTCCTGATCGAAGTAGGTCAGGTCCTTGCCGGAGGTGTTCTGGTGCTGGGTGAGGTCGTAATCGGTTCTGTCCGCCACGCCCCAGAGCTCGCCCCAGCCGAACGGGAAGAGGAACTCGAAGTCGGTGGTCGCCTTGGAGTAGAAGCAGAGCTCTTCCGGATCGTGGTCGCGGAGGCGGAGGTTTTCCTCCTTCATGCCCAGGGACAGGAGCCAGTCGCGGCAGAAGGAACGCCAGTAGTTGAACCACTCAAGGTCGGTGTCGGGCTTGCAGAAGAATTCCAGTTCCATTTGCTCGAACTCGCGGACGCGGAAGATGAAGTTGCCCGGGGTGATCTCGTTGCGGAAGCTCTTGCCGATCTGACCGATGCCAAACGGCAGCTTGCGGCGCGTGGTGCGCTGGACGTTGTTGAAGTTGACGAAAATGCCCTGCGCGGTCTCGGGGCGGAGATATACGGTGTTCTTCGCGTCCTCGGTCACGCCCTGGAAGGTCTTGAACATGAGGTTGAACTGGCGGATGTCGGTGAAGTTGTGCTTGCCGCAGCTCGGGCAGGGGATAACGTGCTCCTCGACGAAGTCTTTCATCTCCTGCTGGGAGAATGCGTCGATGGGCTTCGGCAGCGCGAAACTGGTCTCAGCGCACCAGTCCTCGATGACCTTGTCCGCGCGGAAGCGCTCGTGGCACTCGCGGCAGTCCATCA
>JAKSPX010000243.1 GCA_024404415.1 Clostridia bacterium
GGAAGGAAGATCGAGTCGTGCTCCGCGACCTGACCGATTTTGAGATCCATGAATTCCGAGCAGTCGTATTTATAGTGGACGACGCGCTCGATGACGCAGACCTTTTCCTTTTTCATGTCCTCGGCGAGGCCGCCGACCACGCCGAAATTGACGATGGCGTCCACCGCAAAGCGCGTGATGAGGTACTGCGTGCCGCTCGCCGCGGCGATCTCGCCCATGCCGGCGTGGAGGATATAAAGCTCGGTCTCCCCGCTCTGCGTTTTGTAAAGCGCAAAACCCGGCGGGCAGGAAAGCGTCTCATAGGTTTTATAGTGTTCAAATACCGAATCGGTCTCAATGGCGACGATCAGTCCGATCTTCATCTCTTTTTGCTCCTTTTCTCTCTTCTCCGCGCGGTGCAGCCTTGTCTTTCATGTTCAGAATAGTATAGCATAATTTCCGATTCTTTTCCACCATTTGGAAAAGAAAATCCTCCCGCCTTTGCGGCAAGGAGGATGATGAAGCGTAAAGAATTATTCTGCCCGGTCAAAATGCACGTCGAGCTGGTTGAAGGGAATGGCGATACCCGCGTCGCGGAGGCCTTCCTGAATGGCGCGGTTGGCGGCGTGGCGCACGTCGGCGCGTTTTTTCGCCTCGCAGGTGATGCGCAGGCGGTAAAGGATGGCGGAGCTTTCAAAGCTCTCGGTGCCCGCCAAGCCGCACCCGGTCACGTCCGGGAACGCCTTCACGGTTTCGCTGATCTTCTCAAGCGCTTCGGCCGCCTTTTCCACGCTCACCCCGTAGGGAAGCGGCACGTCGATATCCAGCCTGTCGCCGAGGCGGCGGATCTCGGATATGTTGCGGTTGCAGACCGTCGTAACGGAAAAATCGTCGAGGTCGCCGATCTTGGTGGTCTTGAGGGTCATACCGACGATCACGCCCTCCCTGCCGTTATACTCCACGCACTCGCCCATGGAGAAAAAGTGGTCGGAGAGGATGTTGACCCCCATGATGATGTCCTTCAGGAAGTCCTGCAGAGCGAGGCCGACGATGGCGCTCGCGATGCCGAGACCGGCAAACATACCGCTGACGTTGACGCCGTTCACCTGCAGGATGGTGAGGCACCCGATGAAGAGAATGAGAAATTTCAGAACGCCGAAGGTGACTCTTGCGGCGGTCTCCCTTCCGCCCTGCTCTTCTCCGTGTCTTCTTTTATACCGTTCCTTCAGTCTCTGCAATAAAATGCAGAGTATGATCACGCACACCACCAGCAAAACGCTGATGATGGTCGGCGCCGTAACGATCTTCTGTAAGATCTCTATCATGGTATCACCTTCTGTATGTCCAATAATCGTTTTGCTTGCCCGCCGCCGTCAATCGAAGAGGCAGCCGAGCTTGAGCCATTTGATCTCTTCCTTGCCCTGCTCCACGGGTCTCCCCTCCTCGATCCACGCCTTGCCGTTTGCGGTGGAAAGCGCCTGCTCCGAGGTGGAAAAGGCCATGTAGAGGTCGCCCGCGATCTCGAGGGTGGTGTGCTCCACGATGCCGTATTTTTCAAAGCAGTCGAAGACCACTTTTCCTTCATAGAGCATTTTGATGGCGTTGCGGTGGTTGTGCATGGGCGGATAGCGGCCGGAAGAGCGGCCGCTTTTGTAGTTATAGATGATGAGGGGCTTGCCATCGTAAGGCAGGATGTCCGGGCGCGACTGCACGCCGTCCGGGAAAATGCGGCTTTCCCACGTCTTGCCGCCGTCCGGCGAGAAGGCATAACCGGTCTTTCCCACGCCGGGGTCGTCCACCGGGTGGCGGAAGACCGCGTGGATACCCTCCTCCGCCCTGTAACAGCGGAATTCATAGGTGCCCTTGACCGGGCAGACAGCGAAGGGAACGAGCAGATTGCCCTCGATCTTACACAAGATCGGGTAATAAGGCCCGTCCACCGTGAGGGCGGTGTAGACCTCCCCTTCATAGAGCGACGCCTTGTTCACGATGCAGTCCGCGTCGGAGACGTCGGTATAGCCGCATTTACCGAGATATGCCCTGTAAGTCTCGTTGGTCACGGGAAGTGTTTTTCCGTCCGCAAGGAAGAAGACCTCGGTGCGCTCCGAAAGGGTATCGGAAAGGAAATCGTAATCCCGGTAATACGCGCCGTGGACGCCCCGGGTGGTGGTGAAGACGATGCGGATCTTCGCTTCCCCGACAAGGTAGGCGCAGTTGACCAGTACCCCGCGCGAGCCGCCCACCCCCGCGTCGATCAGGCGGAAGCGGAGATTGGTCGGTTGGGTCGGCGAAAAGACGCTGAGCGAGATGTGCCCGGTGCTCTCGCCGTAGGAAATGCGCGTGCCGCTCATGTAAACGAGGAATACAAGGCCATAGCGCTTATCATAGACCACCGTCGACGAGCAGGCCGCCGACTCATTGATTCCGTCATTTACCTGCGTCGCGCGGTCGATAATGCCGTCTTGCAACATGATTTTCCCTTTCTCATTCGTCGGACGTCAGCGGCCGAGAATGCGTCTTTTGATGTTTTTGAGCGTTTTTTCGACCGTTTCCTTTTCGTATTCCTCAAGAAGATCGAAATTGCTGAAGGTCCCGCTCCCGTCCTCCGTCGCCCAGCCGATCATCCACTTGCCCTTGATATCGTCAGGAAGGGTGTCGCTTTCCGAGCGGAACTTGAAAACGTGATAAACCTCTTTTTTGAAGAGATAGGTGATCTTGCCGATGTACTCCATCGCATCCGGCGCCTGCCCGAGCTCAGAGGGATAGAGGAGCCAGTGATAAAGGTCGCTCTTGGCGAGATTTTCCGGCGACGCGTATTCCGCCGGGAAGAGAGCTTCCATGCCGCTGTCCTTCAGGAATTCATAGGTCATGTTGGCATACTCTATATCCTCTGCAAGAATTCTGACGCATTCCTCCGGCACGGGAAGCCCTTCCAAAGCAAGGCTTCTCGCGGCGTAAAAGCGGATACTGTTCTGCTTAACTCCGGCCGCTTCTCTCAGAAGGTCGGTGAGCTTGTCGCTTCTGAAGCTTCCGGCGACGTCCAGCGCGACTTCCCAGGTATTCAAGGTGTCTTCATCCGGCGACGGGATCCCCTGATAGCGTTCAAGCTCGGTTTCCAGATAGGCGGTCATGGCCGCCTCTGCGCCGTCATCTTCGTCCAGCGCCGGTTTCCCGTTTGCCAGATAGCCAAAATACAATTTGCCCTTTTCGTATTCCGTGGTCATACCGCGGGCAAGCTCCAGTAACTTTTCCAACGATGCGCAGTCGATCGGCTTTTTCCCGCGGGAAAGCTCATCATAGAGCATCTCGATAGGTCTCGCACCTTCGAGGATCCCCCCCATCGCCTGAAGGCGCGGC
>JAKSPX010000244.1 GCA_024404415.1 Clostridia bacterium
GGCGGCCAATGGTCGCCGCTGCGATAGCAAAACGGATTGCCACAGGCGCTGCGCGCCTTCGCAATGACAAATGCGGAACATGGTGCGTAAAAGCGCAAACGCTAAAAACCGAAAGTGTGAAATACATGGAAATCTTCAAAATCGTACTCTTGATCCTGCTGATCGTGTGCGCCGTATCGGCGGCATTATCGAGAAGGCTTCTGGCGTCGGTCATCATCTTCATGGCGTACAGTCTCATCATGTCCATCATCTGGGTGCTTTTAGAGTCGCCCGATCTCGCCATCACCGAGGCGGCGGTCGGCGCGGGCGTGAGCGGCATCCTGTTCCTGATGACCCTCAAGAAGGTGCGCGGCACCGAAAAGGAAAATGAAAGCGAAAAAAGCCATGAAGATCATTGAAAAATGGAAGAAATACGCCGCGGAGGGCTCCGATCCCGATCGCTTCTTTGATGCGGCGAGTGAAAAACGCGACCTCCCGCGCGAACGCGCCAAGGAGGAGGAGCACACCATCGACCGCATCCTCGCCTCCCGCGCGGGGCACGCCGACCTCAAAAAAGTGCGCAAGCTCTATATGATCCTCGCGGCGGTCTCGGCTCTGACCCTCATCACGGTGCTGCTCCTGACCGTTTCAGGGCTTCCGCGCTTCGGCGAAGAGCCCGGGCAGGCGCACGAGGTGGCCGATTATTATATCGAAAACGCCCTTGAGGAGACCGGCGCGGTCAACATCGTGGCGGGCATGATCCTCGACTACCGCGCCTTTGATACCCTCGGCGAGTCCTTCGTGCTCTTCACGGCGCTCAACTGCGTCCTCATCCTTTTGAGACGCGATTTCAACGACGAATACCCCTTAAAGAACTACTTTGACCTGACCCATGACCCGATCCTCGGGACGGTGGGCTATTTCGTCATCCCGTCGGTGATGCTCTTCGGCGTGTACGTCATGCTCAACGGCCATCTCTCCCCGGGCGGCGGCTTCTCCGGCGGCGCCATTGCGGGGGCCGGGCTGATCTTCCTCTCGGTGGCTTTCGGCGCCCGCGTGTCGGCGAAGATCGTCACCGAAAAGCTCTTCCGCATCGTCTCGGGCGTGGCGCTCTCCTTCTACTGCCTCGCCAAGAGCTATTCCTTCTTCACCGGCGCGAATCACCTCGAAAGCGGCATCCCCCTCGGAACTCCGGGCAGCATCTTCTCCAGCGGCCTCATCCTGCCCTTAAACATCGCGGTCGGGATCGTCGTCACCTTCACGATGTACGGCATTTACCGTATGTTCCGAAAGGGGAGTCTCAAATGAAGGCACTATTGGATAACTATGAGGAGGCCGTGGCCGTCATCCTCTTCGGCATCGGCTTTGTGACGCTTCTTTTCCACCAGAATCTCATCAAAAAGATCATCGGCATGAACATCATGGACACCGGCCTCTACCTCTTTCTGGCCTCAATGGGCTATGTGGAGGGCGGGAGCGCCCCGATCTACACCGAAAACGCGGATTTCTACATCAATCCCATCCCGGCGGGGCTGGTCCTGACCGGCACCGTGGTGTCGGTCAGCGAGACCGCCAGCACGCTCTCGCTCGCGGGCAGACACTATAAGCGCTACCAGACCCTCCACCCCGCCGAGCTCTACCAGCGCCAAGGTCAACGAACGGTAAGGGGGTAAAGCATGGATATCATCAGAAATTTCCCCTTTATCTCCATCGTGTTCTCGCTTTTCTCGGCGGTCGTGTCGTCGCTTCTCAAGGGGAAGGCGGCGAGATACATGACGGCCGCGGCGGAAAGTGTTTTAGTCGTGCTCTCGGCCTCGACGCTCTGGTATGCGGCAAAGCTCGGTGAGCCCGTGACCTACTGGATGGGTCATTTCCCGGCCCCGTGGGGCAACGAGATCCGTTTCGGCGTGCTGGAAGCCCTGACGGCGCTGGTCTTCGCGCTGGTTTTGCTCTTCTCGGTGCTCGGCGGCGCGAAATTCGTGAGCCGCGACATCTTTCCGCAGAAGCTCAACCTTTATTATGTCCTCATCAACCTGATGGGCGCGGCCCTGATGGCGCTGGTTTACACCAACGACATCTTCACGGGGTACGTTTTCCTCGAGATCCTCACCCTGACCTCCGGCGGCATCCTGATGATCCGCGAGATCGGCCGCACGGCCCTCGCCGCGACGCGCTACATGATCCTCAACCTTTTAGGCTCGGGTCTTTTCCTCCTCGGCATCATCTTATTATATGATATCACCGGGCACCTCCTGATGGTGAATATGCAAAGTGCCATCGCCGCCTACGCCGTGACGGGCGACTACGCCATGCCCCTGACCGTCACCACCGGCCTGATCTGCGTGGGTCTCGGCATCAAGAGCGGCCTTTTCCCGTTCCACACCTGGATGCCGGATACCTACGGCTTCGCCACGCCGACCTCGGCCTCCATCCTCTCGGGTCTGGTCTCCAAGGGGTATATCTTCCTGCTCATCAAGATCATGTACCGTGTGATCGGGGTACACACCGCCTGCCTGACCACGGCGCGCGCCATCCTCTTCATCTTCGGCCTCGGCGGCATGATCGTCGGCTCGGTGCACGCCCTGAAACAGAACAGCATCAACCGCATGACCGCCTATTCCTCGGCGGCGCAGATCGGCTACATCTACATGGGCATCGGCCTCGGCGGCGCGGGCTTTGCCGCCGCCATCTTCCACATCCTGACCCACGCGGTCGCAAAACCCCTGCTCTTCCTCTCCAACGCCGCTCTGATGAGCGTTTCGGGCGACAGCCCCGTTTTCCATGACCTGCAGGGCGCGGGTCACCGCAACCGCCCGGCGGGGGTGCTCTTCGCCGTCGGCGCCATGAGCATGATCGGCATCCCCTTCTTCGCGGGCTTCACCTCGAAGTTACTCTTCTCCACCGCCGCCATCGGTCACCACCCGGTGAAGACCGTCGGCGCGCTGGTCGTTCTCGCCATCAGCACCATTCTGAATACCATCTACTTCATCCGCACCGTCATCCGCATCTACACCCCCCGGAAGAGCGGGGAGGGGACTGTGACCCTTGCCTTCCGCGGCCAGTGGGGGTATCTCATCGCCGCCGGAGCGCTCGCCCTGATGAATATCGCCCTCGGCGTCGCCTCCCAGCCCATCATCACGATCATTGAGGAAGGGCTCGGGATGTTCGCGTAGGCAGTTTTCAGTATTCAGAAGAACGATTGCGCGGTAAGTGATTTGGCGATTTGGCAAATATCACCATCCCCGTATGCCTCCCTCTTTGAGGGAGGTGGCAATTTGCTGCGCAAATTGACGGAAGGAGTTATGAGAATGTCGCCCAATAAGCTGCACTCTGCTTGCCACAGGCTTTTTTACTCCT
>JAKSPX010000245.1 GCA_024404415.1 Clostridia bacterium
CGGCGAGGGTCGCGGAGCCGAGGGGAATATAGCGTCGGTATACGCCGATGGTTCCGAAAACGCCCATGGAGACGGTGAGCATCAGTAAGGGCAGTGTTTTGCTTTTCACACGTTGATCTCCGTTTCCTTTGTCTTTGGGTTTTCCTCGGGGGCAAGGGAGGCGGGCTCGACGTGCTTTTCCTTTACCCCGTAGAAATCGAGAATCGGGACGAGGAGCAGCGCCGTCAGTCCGGCGGCGAAACCGCCGTTATAGAGAACAAAGCCGCCGTGGAACATGACGGTGGAGGAGCAGATGATCGCGTCGACGAAGCCGGCGAGCGTGCCGATCTTCCACCCGTATTTTCCCGCGAAGGGGCAAAGACCCGTTGCGAAGGCAAGTCCGCTGATGTATGCCTGGGTCGTGAGCGACCAGTGAAGCGGGATTCCGAGCAGAAGCGTCGAGAGGTACGCTACCGACCAGAGCAAAGAGTGCCCGAGGACGATGGGCCAGACGTTGCGCACGGTTTGTCCCGCCGCGGCAAAGGTGAGGGCGGCGATGATGACGCCCGTCGTCGGACCCGTAAAGCCTACTCCCTCGGTCAGGAGCATGGAGACGTGGAGATAGAGGAGGATCGCAATGCCCAAGACACCGAAATTGATAAAGGCGAGGGGAGAGCCGTAGCGCTCCGAAAAATCGACGTCGTGCCCCGTGCTGAAGAAGACGTTCCGATAGCCGCGGAAGGTTTTTCCGTTCAGAAGGAAACCCCAGAGAACGGAGATGACGAAAATGACGCCGAAGAAGACGGTGATAAAGACGGTAAAGCTTCTGCCGTAGGATTCGTAAATCGGATTCTCGCGGGTCAGAACGTCGGGCGGCTCGACGCCGAGCGTTTTATACATGAACGCGTAGACGAACGTGCCGAGAAGTCCGACGGCGAGCCCCGCCTTAAAGAGGTTGAAGCCGCGGTACATTTTCGCCGTTCCGCTGAGAAGCGCGGGAACGAGGAAGCCCGTAAAGATACCGAAGAGGAGCGCGAGCACGACGCCCGCGACGGTCAGATGAACCTCGCCGAAGACGAAGGCGTCGCCGATCGTGTAGCGGAAGAGAAAGTCGCTGATAAAGGGACCGAGCGAGGTCGAAAAGAGCGCGATGTGCACCTCCTTGCGGAAGGGACGGCGGGTGACGAGAGAAAAAATCAGAACGCCGAAGAAGGTCGGCCACATATTCACGAAGTTGAGACCGTAGAAGCAGTGGGCGACGACGAGAAAATAACCGGCGAGGACGCGACCGTCGGGGTCGGTGTGCGAGAGAATGAGAATGAGGTTACACGCGACGCCGCAGAGTCCGGCGTTCAGAAGCGTCGCCGAGAGGCTTCCGATCTCGAAATAATCCGTGATGAGTTTGGACGGGGAGATCAGCAGGCGAAGAAAGTCGGCGGGCAGAGTTCTCCATTCCCCGACGGCAACGGCGGCGATGGCGGCACCGAGGAAAAACGCCGCCGACCAAAAGCACATATAGTCAAAGAGCAGGCGGTCGTTGCGGCGCTCCCACGGGGAGCGGGTGTCCAGCCGGTCATCTCTCGTAATTTTCATGAAGAAGCTCCTTTTGTCTTTTACCGCTCTATTTTACCCCATTTTTCGCGCCCTGTCAAGCCGCCGAGCACAAAAAGAAAACGACCGTCCGAAGACGGCCGTTTTTTTGCGTATTTTATTTGCCTTCCTGCATTTCCTTGATGGAGGCGAGGATGGCGTCAGCCATGTATTCAAGCTGAGCGTCCTCAAGGCCATAGAGGGGAAGGTGAGTGAATCTGCGGTAGAAGACCTCCTCGCAGTTGGGGCAGGTCTTTGCGATCTCGTCGGCATCGTAACCCATCATCTCTACGACGCGGAAGCGGTAGAGAGGACCGAAGTGCGGGATGTTCGTGACACCCTTCTCGTCGAGCTTCTTTTTGAGGGTCTGGATGTCTCCGCCTGCCTTCGCGGGGTCGATCTGAAGAAGGTACATGTGGAAGGTGGGCTTTACGTCGTCGCTGTCAAGCTGCTGAGGAATGATGGCATCGCACTCGGCAAAGCGGCTGTTGAGGTAGGTAGCGGCGGCGCGGCGCTTTGCGATGATTTCGTCGTTTCTCGCGACCTGCAGACGCAGACCGAGACCCTGGATCTCCGTGGGAGAATAGTTGAGGGCGACGAAGGGCTCTTCCTTTCCGGGGATGGGCGTGATGTTGTAGAGCCAGTTCTTGATGGGTGCGGTGAAGTCGAGGCCGAGGAATCTCGCACGCTTCATATCGGGAGCAAAGCCGGGGACGTTGGTCGTGAGAATACCGCCCTCGCCGAAGGAGGTGATGTTCTTGACTTCATGGAAGGAGAAGCCGGCAAAGTCACCGATCGTACCGATCTTCTTGCCCTTATACATAGCGCCGAAGGCGTGAGCGGCATCCTCGAGGACGAGAATGTTATGCTCCTTCGCGAGCTTCATGATGGGCGCCATGTCCACGGGATAACCGCCGAGGTGGACGGGAACGATCATCTTGGTCTTCGGGGTGATCTTGCGGGCGACGTCCGCGGGGTCCATGTTACAGGTGCGGGGATCGACGTCGGCAAAGACGAGCTTTGCACCGACGGCAAGGGGATATGCCATCGTAGCGACAAAGGTGATGGCGGGAACGATCACTTCATCCCCGGGCTTCAGACCTGCGTACTTGTAGGCGATTTCAAAGCCGGAGGTGCAGTTGGTGACGAAGGTTGCGGAGTCGGAGCCGAGGTATTCGTCAACGGCAGCCTCTGCCATTTCCACCTGCACGCCGGTAGAAAGCTTTCCGGGAGGGGTGGAGATTTTGTCAAGTTCACGAACCTTTTCCCATACGGCTTCCAGCGCGGCATCGTATTCCTTGCCCTCGCCCTGCATGAGGAAGCGGATCATTTCCATCAGGTCGTGTGCGTTGTAGTTTTCGCCAACGGCTGCCCACGGCACGCGCGTTGCACCGGTGTTATACCGGAAATCGGTAGGTTTTCCCATTGTTGTGCTCCTTTATCGTAAGGTTATTTAGTTTTAAAATTCGGGATCGTATTCCTGCGGGAACTCTTCCCACTTGATACGGCGGACCTCAATGTCGCGGATGCGGAGTTTGGTGCAATAGGGGGAGAAGCCGACGTGACCGCCCCTGATCGGCGCGGGGTCGACGAGTTCCGAGACAAGCTCGCCGTCTACCACCATGAAGCAGTGACCGCCGATGGCGCCCGCGATCATGCGGACTTCCTTACCGGGCGTGTACTTGTAGAGCGTGGTGGTGGCGTTGAGGTTGGAGGTCAGGTTGCGTTCGATTCCGCTCTTTCCCTCGTACCAACCGTTGAGCCC
>JAKSPX010000246.1 GCA_024404415.1 Clostridia bacterium
CCCTCGGCGTGCCGATGGCCATCCAGAGCGCGGCGGTCAGCTTCTCCAAGGTGGTCCTGATGGCGTGGATCAACCTCTTCGGCGTGACCTACTCCGCCCTCGCCGGCATCTACAACAAGATCAACATGATGGCGGGCATCGTCTCCAACTCCTTCACCACCGCGGGCGCCTCCATGGTCGGGCAGAACCTCGGCGCGGGCAAGGACGAGCGCGTCCCGAAGATCATGCGCACCGTGCTCTACGCAAGCCTTGTCATCACCATCCCCGCGTCGCTAGCCATCCTCTTCTGCTCCGAGCCCATCTTCGCGGCCTTCACCGGCGACCAGACCGTGCTTGCCGTGGCCTCTATCCTCATCGTCCCGATCATTCTCAATTTCTTCGGTTGCGCGACGCGTTCGGTCGCCTTCTCGCTCATCAACGGCTCCGGCAACACCAAGCTCAACCTCGCCGTAGCCCTCATCGACGGCGTCATCTCCCGCATGGGCATCGCGGCGCTTTTAGGCTTCGTCTTCGGCATGGAGTGCCTCGGCTTCTGGTACGGCGACGCCATTGCGGGCTTTGTGCCCATCCTCATCGGCATGACCTTCTTCCTCTCCGGGAGATGGAAAACTGCCCGAAAAAAACAGAACTGAAAGGAAGATCCCTATGATCCGCAGAGCCGAAGCGCGTGACCTCCCCCGAGTCAACGCCCTTCTTCATCAAGTGCTCACCGTCCACGCAGAGGGGCGGCCCGATATCTTCATCCCCGGCACCAAGAAATACACCGACGAGGAGCTTCTGGCCCTCTTCAAAGACGACTCCCGCCCCATCTTCGTCTCGACCGACGAAAACGACGTGGCTGAGGGCTACGCCTTCTGCATCCTCGAAGAGACGAAAAACGCAAATAACCTCCGCGACATGATGACTTTATATATCGACGACATCTGCGTGGACGCCTCCGCGCGTGGGAAGGGCGTCGCCACCGGGCTTTATGAATACGTCCGCAAGTACGCCAAAGAGATCGGCTGCTATCACATCACGTTAAACGTCTGGACCTGCAACCCCAGCGCGCGGAAGTTTTACGAAAAGATGGGCATGCTCCCCTTAAAAACCGTCATGGAAGACATCCTTTAATCAAAAAAGACGCCTCGCGGCGTCTTTTCTGTTATCTTTTCCATTCCCCGGTCGCGGGGTCCTTAGTAAAGATCAGTTCCTCGCGGTCGCCGCGGTCAAACCAGATCTCCTTCGTGTCTTCAGCGAGCGGGATGACGAAGGTGTTCCCCGCGCCGAGACGGCTGTTGAACCCGCCAAAGGCCTGATAGAAGCGCACGACCACACGCCCGTCCTTATTTTCGACGACGCGGCCGCTGCGGACATAGCCCATGGAGCTGGCTACCCCGACCTGCATCATCATGGCGTTGCCGCTCTCCGGGAGCACCGCGTAATCGTAGGCGAAGACGTCGGTGCGGATCATGAGGCCCGTGAGCACCAGCCAAAGGGCCGCCGCCGCGAGAATGCCGCCGAGCCAGAGGAGCGTGTTCCGGCGGAATTTCTTCCAACGGAGCTTGGATAAACTGATGGTCCCGGCCACCGCCTCCGAGGCCGCTTCCTTTGTGACGGTCTCCTCCTTCTTCTCCCCGTCCATCAGTTCAACGAGGCTGACCTCCAGCGCGGAGGCCAAAGGTTCAAGCGAATGGATATCCGGAAAGCCGAGGCCGCGTTCCCAGCGGCTGACTGCCTTATCGGTGACGTGGAGCTTTTCCGCGAGTTCCGCCTGCGTGAGGCCCAGCTCCTTGCGGCGTTCCGTGATGAAGTTTCCGAGCTTTTCTGCGTTCATTCTGTTTCCTCCCGGTTTTGATGGCATCAGTTTAGCATATCCCGCCTCGGATTTCAACCGCCGGCGCCTCGAATCGCCCGTTCTCCGACTCTACGATTGCTTTACATGGGGGTTTTTCAAGCAAAAAGGAGAGCGGCTGCTGCTTCTCCCCCTTGTAAGCGGATACTTTTTCTTCTATGCGATTGCCCAGACGAAGGTCGCGGAGTCCCCGACCTCGATGTTGTCGGGCGTGATATCCATGGCTATATTCGGCGCGTCGCAGAGGCACCTGGCTTCGATCCCGTAGTTGGTGTCGGAATAGAGGTCGAGTTCGGCCCAGTTATAGCTGATGGAAAGCAGCTCACCGAGCTTCACGCCCGCGGCTTTGGTCAATACCTCCGCCTTTTTCCGCGCGTTTTGGGCGGCGTTTTCAAGCAGGTCATCGCTCACGGCAGATTTATCCTTCACGGAGAAGCGGATCCCGAGTTCCGGCTCGGAAATGCACCCCGCAACGGCGGAAAGCACCTTCGAGAGGGTCCCGGTGTCAAAATCGAATTCCAGCTTCAGATCCTGCCGGGAGGCGTACCCCATAAAGACCGACTGGCTGCTTCCGTTCTTATCGTAGGTATTTCTGTACTCGGTACTGACGTTGTAGTATGACGTTTTGAGGGCGTTTTTTTCAAAGCCGATCTCCTCCAGCGTCTCTTCGAGCGCGGCAAGCTTAACCGACGCGTTGTCCAGAGACTTCTCATAATCCTTATCCAGGCTTTCGCTCGTGCGCGAGACGGCGATCAGATCGCGCGCGACGCGGACCTTTCCCGTCCCTTTTACCGTGATGGTTCTTTCCATAAATGCTTTCCTTTCGGTCTTTGTTTGCCTTATTATACGATATCATCGGCAAAAAAGCCACCGTAATTTTATATAATAAAAATCCGAAAGTTCAAGCGCAGTTCACTTTCAGTTCACATAAGTGAGTACAATAAAATATAAGGATCCAATCGTCCGTTTCCGTCGCAATTTGTCTGTTTCCATTATCCGCGGAACAGACGATAAAAGACCGGAAGCGGTTGATATCTGCCGCTTCCCCTCCCCTTCTTTCAGCGCTTTAAGTATCTTTATATATATCGTGCCGTTTGCCAAAGCCTGAACGGAACATTTTCAAAGGAGGATACATAGCATGACAGGCAGCTTCAATTTCTGGGACATTGAGGTATGGTCGTTCGTCCTCACCATCGTGCTGCTGCTCGGCGCCATGATGCTGGCCAACGTATTGCGGAGAAAGGTGCCGTTCCTCAGGCGTTCTCTGCTTCCCAGCTCTGTGCTGGGCGGGTTTATCGCGCTGGCCGCAAACGCCATCTTCAAGGCCGCAACGGGTAACAGTCTCTTTGAGCTCGCCACGCTGGAAGCGCTGACCTACCACGGTCTGGGTCTGGGCTTCATTGCGCTGGCATGGCGTCATCTGGACGGCGTCAAAGGGAAAAAGGCGCGCAGAGACGTGTTCGCCACGGCG
>JAKSPX010000247.1 GCA_024404415.1 Clostridia bacterium
CCACCGCTTCGCGGTCCCCCTTCCCCTGCATGCGGGGGAAGGCTTAAACAAAAACTCAGCCTGCGGGTTTTACCGCAGGCTGAAATCATATCGTTTCTTATTTCTCGATCAGGTTGGCCTTGATGTAGTCGGCGCTCATCTGGACGGACTCGATCGGGTTGCCGGTGGAGTAGAATTCGTCTTCGACGACGAAATACTTCACGCCGCATTCCTCGGCGGTCTTGATGATGCCCTTGAAGTTCATGTTGCCCTTGCCGATCTCGATGCGTTCCGGCGCGCGGTACTTCACGCCGTTGCCGAGGTCGTGCTCGTAGTCAGCCTGGATATCCTTGATGTGGAGGATATTGATGCGGCCGGCCATGCGGCGGAGCAGATCATGAACGTCAACACCCGCGAGGTGCGCCCAACCGGCGTCGAGGTTGAAGCAGCAGGTATCGGGATTGAGACCTTCGAGCAGATAATCAAACTTGGTCTTGCCTTCATAGACCTTGAATTCATTGGAGAATTCGCCGGAATGATTGTGGTAGGAGAGCTTCATGCCGTACTTGGCGTATTCGGCGCCGAGTTCGTTGAAGTCCTTGATCAGCTTCTTGAGGCTGGCGAGGTCCGGGGTGCCGAAGCCGCCGATGCCGACTTCGTTGGTGCCGAGGATCTGCTGCTACTTGCCGGTGCCTTCGATGTCACCCGCGATGCGATCCCAATTGAAGTGGGTACCGACGATCTGGATACCGGCTTCGTCAGCGAACTCGCGGAAGAGCTCGGGGGCGATGTAATCATACGTGCCGGCGGTCTGCGCCTGGGTGTAACCGAACTGGCCGATCTTGCGGAACGCCTCGTGGGTGCGCTCGATATCGACGAATTCATTGCGGATGGAATAAAGCTGAAGACCAAATTCTTTCATGATAAACCCTCCAAATAGATTTACTGTGATAAATGTAGTTTACTCTCTTTTTTGCTCTCCGTCAAGAGGAATCCTTTGAATCCCGTCGCGTTTATCGGCGAGAGCGGAAAAGCGTTTGATGAGGCGGACCTCGTTATTGTCATAGGGAAGACCGTTGAAGCGGTAGAGGTCGTGCTGCCATTTGGTGAGATCGAGGGTGGAGCCTTCCTTCTGGTATTCGATATAATATGCGCCCCACGGCTCATAGGTCTGGGAAAAACCGGCGATCAGTCCCCAATGATAGGAGCCGATGCGCTCCGCGTAAAAATACGGGAAAATGTCGTGAATGTTGTTATCATTCAGACGGTTGAGCCATTCGTTATTGATGAGAGGACGGTGATAGAGATTCTTGAGATTTTCGGTGGTCAGAACGAGGTCGGGATAAGGCATATAGCCGTGGTAGGTGATGACGTCGGAGAGCTCTAAGGCGCGTGCTTCGATGACGGACTCCGGCCGCGGCAGGTTATCCCTATATGCGTAGACGTCGGCTGTCAGGGGCTGGATGGGGTCATACGAGCGGACGATCGAAAAAAAGGTCTCCATGGCCTTGAGGCTCATGGTGCCGCGGTTGCTGTTGCCAGGCTCGTTCCAGATGTCCCAGATCTGCAGGCGGTCGTCCTTGGCGTAACGAGCGGCAAGCTCGTCCACCATTTCGTAGTATTTTCCCTCGATCTCCGGCTCATCTAAAAGGCAATAACCGGGCGAAGTGTAGTCGCCGGTGTGCGGGCCGGTACGGATGCCGGAATGATAGCCCCAGTCGACCTTCTGTTCGCCGAAGGAGACGGGCTTCCAGCGGGCTTTTGGAATAGTGCAATCGTTGCCGAGCGTGAGCATGACCTTCAGGCCGTATTGATCGGCCAGAGTGAAATACTCTTCGAGATTCTGCATGAAGCTTTCGTGCTCATAATACCAGCATTCAAACTGGATGATGGCGCGGACGGCATTGAAGCCGGTCTTCTGCGCGAGATCGAATTCATAGGCGATCTCTTCGAAGACCTCCTTATGGTTATAGGCTTGCCACATGGCGATGCGGTTGACACAGTTGGAGGGATAACCGTTGAAGCCGCGGATCCACGGCTGGGCGTTATACCATTTCCACGCGCGTTCCTCGCTCCACTTGCCAAGCATTGGGTCTTTCATAAACAAAACCTCCCTGACGAATCGGTATATCCATTGTACCATGATGTACCGGGAAAAGCAAGAAACGAAAATCCCCACGCATCGAAAGATGCGTGGGGATAAAGATCATTCTTCGATTTTGCCTTCTTCGGATTCGACGGGAGCAGCTTCTTCGGAAGCTTCCTCTTTGACGACCGGAGCGGGTTCCATGACCGCCATGAATTCGTCGGCCTCCATCTTCTCGTGCTCGAGAAGGAACTTGGCGACGATCTCCAGCTTGTCGGCGTGATCTTTCAGAATATCTTCGCAGCGCTTGTAGGCATCCTCGACGATGTTCCGGATCTCCGTGTCGATCTGGGATGCGACGGTTTCGGAATACTCCTTGGTGCTGGTGAAGTCGCGGCCGAGGAAGACTGCATCGTGATCGGAGCCGTAGACTACCGGGCCGAGCTTTTCGCTCATGCCGTACTTGGTGATCATCTTGCGGGCGATGTCGGTGGCGCGGGAGATGTCGTTGGACGCGCCGGTGGAGATGTCCCCGAGCGTCAGGGCTTCCGCGACGCGGCCGCCGAGCAGCGAGACGATCTCATCCAGCATTTCGCGTCTGGTCTGATAGTTCTTATCCTCCGTCGGCAGCGAGAGGGTGTAGCCGCCCGCTCTGCCGCGCTGGATGATGGAGATCTGATGCACCGGGTCGTGCGTTTCCAAATAGTGAGACGCGACAGCGTGACCGGCTTCGTGGTAAGCGGTGATCTTCTTTTCACGTTCGGAGATCACGCGGCTCTTCTTTTCGGGACCGGCGATGACCTTGATCATGGCCTCCTGCAGTTCGTCCATGGTGATGACGTTCTTCTTGCGGCGTGCCGCGAGGAGCGCCGATTCGTTGAGGAGGTTTTCCAGATCCGCCGGGGAGAAGCCGCCGGTGGTCTTGGCGATGACGTCAAGATCGACCTCGGGCGCGAGGGGCTTTTTGCGGGAATGGACTTCCAGAACGGCCTTTCTCGCCTTGATATCGGGAAGACCGATATAGATCTGGCGGTCAAAACGGCCGGGACGCAGGAGCGCCGAGTCGAGGATGTCGGGGCGGTTGGTGGCGGCGATGATGATGACGCCCTCGTTCTGGGCGAAGCCGTCCATTTCGACGAGGAGCTGGTTCAAGGTCTGCTCGCGCTCGTCGTGTCCGCCGCCGAGGCCTGCGCCTCTCTGACGGCCGACCGCGTCGATCTCGTCGATGAAGATGAT
>JAKSPX010000248.1 GCA_024404415.1 Clostridia bacterium
TCTTTTTCCTCCACCGGGAAGGCCTGTTGCGGGTCCTTGCGCGAAAACACCTCATCCGTTGAGAAGAATACGCCGAGACCGACCTCTTCGCCGCCGAGGTAGAGTTGTTCCTTGAAGGGCGTGGTGAAGCCGCCCCGCGGGATGAAGCCCGCCGCGCCCATGGCGGAGGGAATGGGGGGATCGGAGGGGTCGACCGGGTCGATGCCCTGCGGGTAGGTGTGGTAATAGGCGATATTTTCTTTTTTGAGCGCGCTCTCCAGCGTGGCGGAGGTCGGGCAGAATTTCTCCTCGTTTTCAAGGCCGAAAAAGACCTGAGCAACGCTCTTGCCGCGCGGCATGATCGAGAAGGTAATATCGTTCACGCCGTCAAAATCGGTCTTGGTCACGACGTTGACGACGATGGTGGAAGATTCGGCGGTGGAGACCACCGTGCGGCTCTCGCCATCCCCCTCGGCCATCATGAGGTGTACCGCGGGGCAGAAGGTGACCTCCTCCCCCTTGTTTTCGATTTTCAGCGTGATCGGCGCGTACAAAAGCTCCTTGCCGCCGGAGATCACCGACGAGAAGAAGACCGAACGCCGATCGAGCGAATAGGTGCGGTTCCAGACGCCGAGGGAATAGCCTTCGGCAGTTTTTTCGACTTTAACGGGTGTCCACGGCTTCAATACCGGCATGGTCATTTACCTTCTTTCTTAAAGAATACGCCATAATCTGCTTTGATGGGGCGGCCGAGGCAGAAATCCTGATAGTGCCCGTCCAGTCCCGCCTCGCGGACGTTTTCGACCTGCTTCATGGATGCCAGCGGATAGCAGATCTCGAACTCATCATCTAAAAATCCCGGCTTTTTCTTCTCGATGCCCTCTCTGACCTCCGGCGCGAGGTCGTGCGCCTCGATGCGGACTCCCTTTGAAAGCACCATGTGATCCATGAGGTGCATCAATAATTTCCGCTCCAGAGCGGCATATTCCGGTCTCCCCGCGAGGTTCACCGATTCCTCCGGGTCGTTTTCCCGGTCGAAAAGGCAGGCTTCCCCGGTGAAGGGATAATAAGTATAGGTATATCGGTGGTCGGCCAGCGTTTTCGCGCTGTCGCAGAATTCGCTGAAGGTCACCTCGCGCGCGGGGATCTTTCCGGATGCCTGCCCGATGAGCGAGCGGGAAAGGTTGAAGGGGCGCGTGTCCCCCGCGATCTCCAATACCGTTGCGCCGATGTCGATGTTGCCGCAGAGGACGTCCGAGCGGGGCGGCAGGTCTTTTCCGTGATTGGAGACGATGAGCGGCACGAATAACTGCGAGCGGTAAGGCCACGGGCCCTTAGTGTCGAGATTGTAATCCCATTCGCAGCTCCCGTGGTCGGCCGTGAAGAGGATGGTGGTGTTTTCATAAAGGCCGGTCGCTTTGAGGGTATCCACGATGCGCCCGACAAGAGAAGCGATCTCCGCGATGAGCTCGGCGTAGGAAAGGCGCGACTGCATGCGTTCCTCCCACCCGGCCTTCGGGTCTTTTAAGTATTCCGGCGGATTCATAAAGGCGCGGCGGTATTTTTCCACCGGCGGCACGTCTTTGCGCGGAAGCTTTATAGACGGAAGCTTTTCGGGATCGACCGTTCCCTCAAGCTCCTTCGGCGGCAGAAGCGGTGCATGGGGCGAGAGGAAGCCGCAGCAGAGGAAGAAGGGCGCGTCCTTTTCCGGGGTCGGATGATCGGAGGGGTAGCCCGAATAGAAGCTTTCGTCCGGCACAACGCCCTTTTCGGCATAGGTATTTAAGAATTCTGTCGCCCGATCACAGCTCCAACGGTCGTAAAATTCCTCTTCGGAATATTTGAAATGCCTCCCGTCAGAAGCATAAGCGGTCGTTTCCTCCGGATGGCGCTTTTTGAGCCACGCAAGGTATTCGCTCCCCGGCTTGTTTTCTTCAAAGCGGCGTACCCACTGGAAGCCGACGGGATTTCCGGGGCGGGCGTGGTCGATGCTGCCAACCGCTGCGGTGAGATAGCCCTGACGCGCAAGGCGGGCGGGGAAATGTTCAAGCGGCTCCGGGCAGGGGATCTGGTTGGTCCATATATCGTGGCCCGAGACCGGCCTCCCGGTGAGCACGGCGGCACGCGCCGGGGCGCAGACGGTGGAGGCGGTGACGGCAAAATCAAAAACGGTGCCGTTTTCCGCGAGCGCATCAATGCTCGGCGTCGGGATGAAATCCGCGCCGTAGGCGTGAAGAAAGTCCGGGCGCAGGGAGTCGCTGACGATCAAAACGATGTTTCTTCTCTTGCTCATCTTCCCTTCCCCTTTCGCGCGTCTCTGTCTTTTTTGGCGATGGCCGTGAAAAGCTTAAATAGCGGCATCATATCGGGAAGGGCATTGTTTTCTTCCCCGATCATGCGCTCCGGGTGCCATTGGACGGCGAGGATGGGAAGCGACTCGTGCTCGATGGCCTCGATGAGCCCTTCGTCGGTCATGGCCGCCGCCTTCATGCCCGGGCCCATGGTCTTCACGGCCTGATGGTGGTAGGAATTGGTCATGAATTCCTTCCCGAAAAGGCTTTCCATGCTGCTTCCCTCCACGGCGTGAACAAGGTGGCGCGGGTCGTTATCCTCATAAACCGGTTTGTGCGCCGAGAGGGTGATCTGCCCCGGGACATGCTGATAAAGGGTGCCGCCGGTGCCGACGTTCACCGTCTGGATGCCGCGGCAGATTCCGAAAACGGGCTTTTTCACGGCGTAAAAGGCCTTGAGGAGGGTAAGCTCCATCTCATCCAGTTCGCCGTCGGACGTGATATCGAACTGATTGCTCTCTCCGTAGCGCTGCGGCTCGATATCCGCGCCGCCGGTGAAAAGCACGCCGTCGGCCATTTCGGCCATCTCCTCCGGGTCGCCCCCGGCGGTGACCAGCGGCAGAGCGCCCGCGCGGATCAGGGCGCGGCAGTAATTGGACTCCACGGTGTAGCTTCTTCCGAGTCCCCAATGTTGATTGGAAAATTTATGTGTCAGTAAAATGATCGGTTTCATGGTTTCTCCCGTCTTTTCAGAGTTCGTTATCAAGGGTGCGGCGCATGAGCTCCGAGAAGCGCGTCCACTCCACCTTGTCCGCAAGGTGTTTTTCCACTCTTCCCGCGACTGTTTCGAGCACCCGGAGCCCCGTGCCGAGCCCCGCCGCGAACTGGCTCTGCCAGTGGGTCGTCATGATGACCCAGGAATCCATGGCGAGCGCTTCGGGGATGAGCCCCTTTTCGCCGTCGGAGGTGATATATGTGTCGGCTACGCGGGAGACGTATTCTTCGGAGGGATCCGGCGTGTCCATGGGCT
>JAKSPX010000249.1 GCA_024404415.1 Clostridia bacterium
CTGACGCGAAGACCTGCTTTGAACACATGAAGGCCGTCACCGAAAAGGTGGAGACCAGCTTTATCCTCAACACCCTGAGCTATCTTGCCAAGGGCGGCCGCTGCTCGTCCATCACGGCGCTCGGCGCCAACCTTCTCAAGCTGCGCCCGGTCATCGAGGTGCAGGAGGGCAAAATGGCCGTCGGGAAAAAGTACCGCGGCGTTTACGGCAAGTGCGTCGTGAATTATGTGATCGACCGCCTGAAGGAACGGGATGACATTGATTATCACCGCATTTTCCTCACCCATGCGCATACCGACCCTGCCATCGTGGACGAGGTGAGAAAAGCCATTCTGGAAAACGGCCCCTTTGAAGAGGTGCTGGAGACTATGGCGGGCTGCACCGTCTCCTCCCACTGCGGCCCCGACTGCCTCGGTGTTCTTTTCCTTCGCAAATAATATTGTTTCCTTTGATATCATAAAAAAGGAGTAAAATAAGATGAAAAAAGTAAAGATCGGCGTCATGGGTGCCTACCGCGGCACCAGCATGATCAACTACTGCGAGGGCGCGGACAACGCGGAGATCGTCGCCATCTGCGACAAATGGGAAGAGGGCCTGGAACGCCAGAAGGCCAAGCTCAATGACCCCAACATCACCTACTACAACAATTTCGAGGACTTCATCAAGCACGATATGGACGCGGTCGTCCTCGCCAACTACGCCAACGAGCACGCTCCCTTCGCCATCAAAGCCATGAAGGCCGGCAAGCACGTCTTCTCCGAGGTGCTCCCCGTCCAGACCATGAAGGAAGCGGTCGAGCTGATCGAAACGGTCGAGGAGACCGGCAAGATCTACGCCTACGGCGAGAACTATTGCTACATGCCCGCTCCCTACGAGATGCGCCGCCTCTATAAAGAAGGCAAGATCGGCGAATTCGAGTACGGCGAAGGCGAATATGTCCACAACTGCGAGCCCATCTGGCCCTCCATCACCTACGGCGAGGAGGATCACTGGCGCAACAATATGTATTCCACCTTCTATTGCACCCACTCCATGGGCCCGATCATCCACATCACCGGCCTCCGGCCGGTGTCGGTCATCGGTTTTGAGGGCACCAAGATCGAGCGCCAGCTCCGCATCGGCGCGAAAGCCGGCTCCTTCGGCATCGAAATGGTCACCCTCGAAAACGGCGGCATCATCAAGAGCATCCACGGCGGCCTTTATAAGAACTCCATCTGGTACACCGTTTACGGATCGAAGGGCCGCATGGAATCCTCCCGCGAGGACGCGGGCGAGGGCGTGGAGCGCCTCTATGTCAACGCCGACGAGTATTCGGGCGAATATGCCTCGCGCCCGGTCGAAAGCTACAAGCCCACCCAGTCCGCGGCGGGCAAGAGCGCGGCCTTCGGTCACGGCGGCTCCGACTTCTACACCATGTATAACTTCGTGCAGAAAATCCTCGGCGATCCGAATGCCGACACCATCGACGTCTATGAAGCGCTTGATATGTTCCTGCCGGGTCTCTTTGCCTACCGTTCCGTCCTGAAGGGCGGCATCCCGATGCAGATCCCGAACCTCCGCGACAAGGCCGAAAGAGAAAAGTGGAGAAACGACACCGCCTGCACCGATCCGAAGACGGCGGGCGACCAGCTTCTTCCGACCAGCTCGCTCGGCACTCCCGAGATCGGCCAGGAAGTCTACGACAAGATGTATAAGCTCTGGCGCAAAGAGGTCGAGGCCGACGACGGTTACGTCAAGGCGGCTATGACCCAGGGCAGCAGCAAAAAGGACGAAGAAAAATAAGAGAAATAATCCCAAAGCACCAAAGTATAAGAAGACCCTCTCGGGCCACTGACTATGTCGTAAGGCTCTCCCTATGGGAGAGCTGTCACGACGAAGGAGTGACTGAGAGGGTCTATTTTGTATCCTGTGAAAGCTTTGATAAAACCGGATTGGTTTACAGGTCGCAGTCGTAAGCGCCCATGATATCCAGCCAGCGGAGAGCCGGGAAGACCCAGACCTCCTTGTAGTTGTAGCAGGCGGCGTGCGGATAATAGGGTGTGTCCTCGTTATACTGCGTTTCGACGCCGACCGGGAAGGAGCCGACGATGTCGCCGGACATGGCGGTGTACTGCGGGGTGTAGTTGTAACCCTCGCCCCAGATGAGCGACTGGTTGAAGGGGTTGCGGCCGACGTGCCATTCAAGGGCGCGCTCGACGATCTCCATGAGCTTCTTGTCGCGGGTGATATTCGCCACGGCGAGTGCGGCGCGGGCCATGGTGAGCGAAACGCCGGAGTTGCCGCGGAAGGAATACCACACCGGGAAGAAGCGGAGGTAATATCTCTCGGAGAGCTTCACGCCGTTTTTGATCTGCTCGCGCGCATCCGCAGCGGTGGGGTTGGCAAACCAGGTGAAGGGCTTATCGTCCTCGACCGCTTCAAGGTCGTAGATGGAGGCCGGGAGCATCTCGTAGGGGGCGGTGTACTTCACGATGGTCTTGATATACTCGCCGTAGAGCTTGAGGGCGTTGAGATAAGAGGCCTTCGGGCGGAGCTTCTGGATCATCGCAAGGGCAACCAGCGGGGCCTGCTCGCTGGACTGGTGGGCGATGTGCATGATGCCGGTGTGCGCCCTATCGGTGTAGACGAAGCCGCGGAGAGGCTTGTCCCAATCCGGGTATTCCACCTGTTGGCAAAGCGGGATGATGTCGGCGTATTTTTCGGCCTTGTCGAGGTATTCGGCCTTGCCGGTGGTCTTGTAGAGCTCGATGGCGGTGATGGTGCTCTGGGCGGCCATGCCAAGCTCGGCGAAACGGCGGAAGCGCTCGTCGATCTTATCCATGTCCTCTTCGGCCCAGGCGAAGTCCTCTTCGGCGGCGATGAGGTTGTAGCGGGCGAAGGCGGGGTCGAGATCCTTCCAGATGCGCGCACCCAGCGCCTCGGTGGCGGCCGACTGCATATTGTCGTTCGGGCGGCGGGAGGCTTCGTGGATAATGTCGTCGTAGTCGCCGAGGTACCCCTTGGTCCAGAAGTCCATGGTCAGCCAGGAGGCACGGTAGCCGTCTTCAAAGCGGGTCTTTAATACCCAGTCGCCGCCCCAACGGGCTTCTTCCATGCAGATATCATAGAGTTCGGGGTCGGTATCCTTCAGCTTTTCGGATAGGTTGAGCATGGCGTAGGTGGCTTCGGTGGTGTTGCCGAGGCCCTGGCTCAGGTCGCCCGCGTCGTGCCAGCCGCCGTTGATGACCTTGGTCACGTCGCCGTGACGGCACTGGAAGTCGGCGGACTTCACACCGCGGGCGGTGGCCGTCTTGGC
>JAKSPX010000025.1 GCA_024404415.1 Clostridia bacterium
CCGCGATGGCACAGCAGGTCTTTTTGATGGGGTGACGGCAGAGCTCGTCTTTGACGTCGCTGGAAAAACTGGACATGGTCAGAGTACCTTTCTCAGCTCCCGAGGCTGTTAAGGCCGGAGGATTTCTGTGTATCCGTGGAAAGATCGAAATATGCGTCGAACATTTCGCGCGCGATGATACCGATGTTGCCGCCGGAACCGCCGTGCTCAACGATGACGAAGACGGCGACCTCCGGGTCATCAAAGGGGGCAAACGCGGCGAAAACGCCGTGTGACGTGCCGGAAGCGACCTGCGAGGAACCGGTCTTGCCGCCCACGCGCATGGGATAATTCTCGAAGACCTTGGCGGCGGTGCCGTTTTCGGCGGCGTCCAGCATGCCTTCCATGACGGCGGCGTAGGTGTTCTGCGACATGGAGATGGTGTTGACCAGCTCCGGCTGCACCGACACGACGACCGAGGAATAATCGTAGGTGGTGACTTCCTTGAGGATGTGCGGGCGGTAATAATACCCGCCGTTGCAGACGGCAGACAGATAGGCGCAGACCTGAATGGGAGAGAAGAGCGAATAGGACTGGCCGATAGCGGCGGTAAGCGTATCGCCGGGGCTCCACGCCGTGCGGTCGACCTTGGCTTTGGAGGCGGCGTTGGCGCGCTGACCGACGATCTCGCCGGGAAGCTCGATGCCGGTCTTGATGCCGAGGCCGAAGAGCTGAGCCCATTTATCCAGCGTGTCGATGCCGAGCTCGTCGGCGACCGAATAGAAGAAGTAGTTACAGGAGTCCCTTAATGCCATGGAGACATTGATGGGGCCGTGAGTGGCGTGATGCTGACGGTAGATCCAGCACTGCGGCTGGAAGGTCTTATACTTGGTGTAGCGGCCGAGGTCGTTGATGATGGTATGCGGCGTGATAACGCCTTCTTCAAGACCGGCGACGGCCGTGACCATCTTGAAGACCGAGCCGATGGGGTAAGCGCCGCCGATGACGCGGTTGACCATGGGGGTGAGTTCGTTTTCCAGAAGGGTATTATAATCCTCCGAGAAAGTTTTCAGATTGTAGGTCGGGTAACTCGCCATGGAGAGCACTTCGGCCGTGTCGACCTTCATCATGATGGCGGCGCCGCCGCCGACGTCCGCCGGATAGGTGTCCGGGTCGATCTCGGAGAGCCTCTTGATCTCCTCGATACGGTTGGCAAGGGCGTCCTCGGTGACCTTCTGCAATTTGGAGTCGATGGTGAGGATGACGTTGTTGCCGGCTTCGGCTGCTCTGTCGGAAAGTACTTCGACGACATTCTGGTAGGAATCGACGCGGAGCTTCTGATAGCCGTCGACGCCGCGCAGATAGCTTTCAAAGGCCTTTTCCGCGCCGTCCTTGCCGACGATGTCGTTCATGCCGTATCCCTGCGACGCAAGGACCTCGTATTCTTCTTTATAGATCTTGCCGACGCGGCCGAGGATATGCGCGGCGTAGTCGATCTCGTAGACGCGGGAGGTGGAGGAGACGATCTCTACGCCGTCATAGAAATAGCTCTTTTCCTTGATGGCGGTGATGACGTCCATGCCGACGTCGGTGGCGAAGGTATAGGGCACCAGAACGGAAAAGCCGATGCTGTCCATTTCATAGCGCACACCGAGGATCAGGCGCTTGTCGGTGTCGGAATACTCACTGCCGATGCCGTATTTTTCACACATCAGGGCGACAATGTCGGTCGCCTTGTCTTCGGGAGACCACTCGTTGTCCTCAAGATACCGGTCAAAGGTCTTGCGGGTGGAAAGGGTGGAGCCGTAGCTGATGGTGTAGGCATAAGGCGCGTTGGAGATGGGGAGCGAATCGGTGTGAGCAATACCGTGTGATTTCAGAAGCGCGATGAGCGAGAGGATGACGTCGTTCTGGGTGGAGGAATTCCAGCCGCTGCGGTTGAAGCGGATGGCATAGACCTGCTTATTGGAGACGAGCGGCTGCCCGTTGCGGTCCAGAATTTCTCCGCGGACGGCGGGAATGGTGGTGATGTAGTTGGTGGTGGCGATGGAGGCAAACGGATCCTCCTCCGCGGCCTCGGCATCGGCGGAAAGCTGCATACGGAAAAGAAGGATGCTGAACAAAATGGCGAGCAGCACGCCGACGAGGGCGAGGATGCGATAGCGCGTGACGATGGTTGTAGGTTTCAAGAGATACCTTTCCGCTTATTCCTCAAGCTGACGATAGATCTTCGATAGGACCAGATAAGCCGGGATGGACCAGATGAACGAATAGAGCCCGGCGGGAATGAAATAGGTGAAAAAGAGGGAAAACGAGGCGTTTCCGTGAATGACCAGTGAAAAGACGAGCCGCAGAAGATTGGAGATGAGATACAGCGCATATCCCGAAAAGAGGCCGCCGAAAAGATGGGTGCGGTAATATTTATCGCTGAGAAAGCCGATCAGAATGGCAAAGACCATGAAGAGAATGGTGTAATATCCCGCGGTCTTGCCGCTGGCGGCGTCGGCGAGGACTCCGATGAAGCATCCGAAGCCCGCCCCCCACTCTTTCCCGAAAAAGACGGTGCAGAAGGCCACCAGAAACGGCAGAACGTCCACGCGAAGCCCGAACAGGCGCAGTTTTTCGGCACAGACCGACCAGAAGCTGAAAAGCAGCAGGATCAGAAAACCGACGGTGAGGACTTTGAAGAGCGTCCGTTTGAATTCATCCAAAATTGCTCACCCCTCTTTGACGAAGTCGGTGATGACAAAGACGATAGTGAGGTCGTTGATGTCCACAAAGGGGGTGATCTCCGCCTGCTTGGTGGCGCCGTCGGGCGAGACCGAAATAGAGGAGACTTCCCCGACCATGATGCCCTGCGGCACGTTTTCGCCGAGGCCGGAGGTGCAGATCTCGTCGCCGACGAAAAGCGAGGTATCCAGCGTCAGATAGGAGAGCTTCAAAAGCCCCTTGCGCATGAGGTTGTAGTCGCCCTCACAGATCATGCTCTCCTTGGTGCGGATATTCTGTGCGCCGACCGAAAGACCGCTGTCGATGACCGTGAGGACGTTGGCCCAGTTGACCCCGAGCTCACAGACGTAGCCGACATAGCCGTCGCTGACCATCACGGTGTCCCCCAATTCGATGCCGGCGGAGCTGCCCTTGTCGATGGTGATGACGTTGGAGAAGTCACCGTCACTGCGCGCGATGATGTCGCACATTTCGATGGTATACTGCTCATTGTCGCGGGTGATATTCAAAAGATCGCGCAGCTTCTGGTTTTCGTCCCGATACTGCTCGGCCTCGCGCACCAGTTCCTCTTTTTCGAGAAGCTCGGCCTTCAATTCTTCGTTTTCAAGCTTCAGCGCGTCGAATTCCGTGACGTAGGAGATCAGCTTGCCGATCTTCCCGGCGGCCCAACTGAAGCCCTTTTCAAACGGAGAGACCACGAAGGATGCGACGTTGGCGACCGGCGTGGCGCTGCCGACGTTATAGGCGGATAAAATGGCAAACAAAAGGACGATGCCAATCACGATCAGCACCGCGGCGACCAGTTTGTTGTGGAAAAATGATCTCAAAACAAGCCTCCCGAAAGATTGACCTTGTCAGGTAAAAAGGGTGACGCCGAATTCCGAAAGAAGCTCCGAAAAACGGCAGAGCGGAAAACCGACCACGGTGTAGTAATCACCGTTCAGCCCGGAAACAAAAAGGGATGCCTTTCCCTGAATGCCGTAAGCTCCGGCTTTGTCCATCGGCTCGCCGCTTTCGACGTAGCGGCGGATCTCCTCTTCAGAGAGAGGCCGGAAGGTAACGTCAGCCGAGACCACGTCGGAGACCGTCTTCTGATGGGTCATGAGGGAAATGCCGGTGTGCACCTGATGGGTGCGCCCGGAGAGAAGCGAGAGCATCCGATAAGCGTCGGCCGCGTCGCGCGGCTTGCCGAGGATCTGACCATCCACGGCGACGACCGTGTCGGCGGAAATGACCAGCACGTCGTCCTCCCGCCCGGAAAGGACGTCACATCCCTTGAGGAGCGCAAGTGAGCGGACAGTCTCGGCGGGGGTAAGGCCCCGGACGGCCGATTCATCCGCCCCGGATGGCACGACCTCAAAGGGACCGAAGCCGACCATGGTCAGAAGCTCCCGGCGGCGGGGCGAGGCAGAAGCGAGCAGATAGTTCATTTGCTTTTCAGAATGATATCACGGGAGCGCCAGAGGTAATCGCAGCCCGACCAGAGGGTGACGGCGGCCATGATATAGGAAAGGATGTTGATGAATAAAACCGTGTTGAATTCAGGCGCCCAGAGGGGCAGGAGATCGGCGGAGAGGAAAATGACGATGATCAGGACCATCTGGGTGAAGGTCTTGATCTTGCCGGACATACCGGCAGCCATCACAACACCCTCCCCCATTGCGAGGATGCGCAGCGAGGTGATGATCAATTCGCGCCCGACGATGATGAAGGTGCAGACGGAGTGCATGAAGCCGATCTGCGTGAAGACCAGAAGCGCCGAAATGACCAAAAGCTTATCCGCGAGCGGGTCAACGAATTTGCCGAAGGTGGTCACCTGATTGCAGCGCCTGGCGATCTGGCCGTCGATGAAATCGGTGATGCTGGCGATGGCGAAAACGACGACCGCGGCGATATAGTGGAATTTGAAATTGACAAGGCAGAAAACGAGGAAAACGGGGATCAGAAATACCCGGATCATGGTGATTTTATTGGCAGTTGTCATGCGTTTTCTCCTTTTTGAGCAAGGGAGCCGAAGAGCTCTCCTTCGTAGTTTTCGTCAATGGTGACTTCGACAAAATCGCCGTCGCGCGGGCGCGGGGTGGCCTTGAAGAAAACCTTGCCGTCGATGTCGGGAGAATCGGCGTAGGTGCGGCCGAAGGAGGTCTCGGCGATGCGGTCGTAGCCCTCGCAGAGGACGCGGAAGGTTTTGCCGACCAGCGAATCGTAATAATTCGTCATGATGCGGTCCTGCAGCTCGTAGAGAAGCTCGCGGCGATGCTCGGCGACCTCTTCATCGACCTGATCGGGAAGGGCGGCGGCGACGGTGCCCTCCTGGGGCGAATAGGTGAAGACGCCGGCGCGCTCGAAGCGCACTTCCTTCATGAACTCACAGAGTTCTTCAAAGATCTCATCGGTCTCACCCGGCAGACCCACGATGATGGAGGTGCGGAGGATGACGCCCGGGATGCGCTCGCGGAGCTTCTTGATGAGCGCGAGGATATCGGCCTTGGTGCCGCGGCGGTTCATGGCTTTCAGAATGCCGTCGTTGCAGTGCTGGATGGGAATATCGAGGTATTTGCAGATCTTCGGTTCGGTGCGGATGACCTCGATGAGCTCATCGGTGACGCTTGCGGGATAGAGATAATGGAGGCGGATCCACTCGATGCCGTCGATCTTCGCAAGGCGGCGCAGAAGCGTGGCGAGGCTCTTGCCTTCGAGGTCTTCGCCGTAACGGGTGATATCCTGCGCGATGATGTTGAGCTCCTTCACGCCGTCGGCGGCGAGCTCTTCACACTCACGGACGATGGCGTCCTCTTCACGGCTGCGGAAGCTGCCGCGAAGCGACGGAATGATGCAGTAGGAGCAGCGGTTGTTGCAGCCTTCGGCGATGCGGACATAAGCCGAATACCACGCGGTGAGGCGGGTGCGGCCGCATTCGGTGACGGGGGCGTTGATGTCCCCGAAGACGGCGGGATGCTCGTCGCGGAGGGCGCTTTCCACGATCTCAACGATGTTATCATAGCTGCCGCAGCCGGCGATGCCGTCCACGTCCGGGAATTCCTCGGTGATCTGTTCTCTGACGTTTTCCGCGAGGCAGCCGACGACGATGAGCTTTTTGAGCGTACCGTCATCCTTGAACTTGAGAAGCTCGAGGATGTTTTCGACGGCTTCGGCCTTGGCACTGTCGATGAAGGAACAGGTATTCAGAATGATGATCTCGGCCTCGCTGTAACCGGCGACCATGGTGTAACCGGCTTTTTCAAGGCGGTAGATCATCTGCTCGCTCATGACGACGTTTTTGGGACAGCCGAGAGTGACAACGGCGATTTTATGGGACATAGTGTTCAGTCTCCTTATTCTTCGGATTCTATCATAGAAAGGTATTTTTCAAATATTGAGGCGATCTCCTCGCGGGAATATCCCTTGGAGAAGAGATAGGTGGAGGCGCGGCGCAGGGAATCACGGTCGGTCGCGCCGCCGAGCTTCTTTTGGAGGAGGCGAAGACCGGCGTCATCGGCCTCATATCCCTCCATGGCGGTTTCGATGACCTCGCGGTCAAGCCCGCGGCGGGAGAGATCATAAGCGACCTGCCGACTGCCCCTTCCCTTGCGGGCGGCTTCGCGCAGATAAATGCCGAGCGTTTCCTCGTCGTTGACGGCGCCGAGGCGCTCAAGCCAGGCGACAGTGTCGTCGGCGATCTCCTCGGAAAAGCCCTTTTCTAAAAGCTTATTTTTCATTTCGGAGGAGAAAATGGGACGCATGGCGACCTTCGCGGCATAATCGCGTGCCTTTTCGGAGGTCAGCTTTGCCTCGAAGATGTGAAGGAGCGCGTCGGGCGCTTCATACCCGACGGCGACGGCGAGCTTTTCAAGCGTCGGCTTGTAGACGCGGCATTTCTTCCCGTCGGAAAGCGTGACCATACAGCTTTTTCCGCCGCTGCAGGGGATGATTTTTTCAATGGTAGGCATAGCTTTATACCCCTATCTTCCGCGGAAAATGAGACCGCGCGCGGTCAGTCCATACATAAATTTATTATACACTTATTTTGACCCGATGGCAAGCAAATCCTTTGAGAGCAGGGGATATTTCCGTGAATTCCGACAGAAAGAAAATCCTTGGGCACGCAAATATCTGCGCTTTGTCAATTGCGAAAAAAACGCCGTTTTTGTATAATAAGAAAACCGTTATGCTTTAGAAAAGGAAAATGATCATGGTCGAAAAAATCAAAATGCTTTTCAAACCGCAGGACATGACCAAGGGCAAGCCCATGACCAGCCTGCTTTTGTTCTCCATCCCGCTTCTGATCGGCAACTTTGCCCAGCAGCTCTACGCTACGGCGGACTCCATCGTGGTCGGCCGCTGCGTCGGTGACACCGCGCTTTCGTCGGTCGGCACCACCACCCCCATCATCAACCTGCGTTTGGTGCTCTTCATGGCCGTTGCCACCGGCTCCGGCATCATGGTCGCGCAGTATTTCGGCGCAAGAGCCAAAGAAGACCTCTCCAAAACCATCGGAAACTCCATCGTTCTGATCACCATCGCGTCATTGATCATCATGGCGATCGGCATCCCGCTTTCCAGGCAGTTCCTCACCCTCACCAACACACCTGCCGAGACCTTTGACATGGCCAACGCCTACCTGACCATCTGCCTTGTCGGCACGCTCGGCTCGGCTTACTACAACATCATTTCCGGTATTCTGCGCGGTCTTGGCATCGCCATTTTCCCCCTGATCGTTCTGCTCTTTACGGCAGGCATGAACACCGTGCTCGATATCTGGTTCGTTGCAGGTCTGGATATGGGCGTCGCAGGCGCGGCCTGGGCGACCATCCTCACACAGGCTCTCTCGGCGGTGCTCTGCATCATCAAGCTTGTTTCCATGCGCAAGGAGATCGGTCTGGATAAGAGCTCCTTCAAAATGGAGAAAAAGTATTCTCTCGGCGTCTTAAAGCTCGGCCTCCCGGCGGGCGTCAGCCAGGCGATCATGTCGCTGGCCATGGTCTTCGTTCAGTCGCTGACCAACAGCATGGGCTACCTCATCGTCACCACCACCACCGCCGTCATGCGAATCGACGGTTTTGCCATGCTCCCGAACTTCACCTTCGGCATGGCCATTGCCACCTACGTCGGCCAGAACGTCGGCGCGGGCGATTTTGAGCGCGTCAAGCGCGGCTCCCGCGATATGTTCAAATTGACGCTGCTGGTTTCCGGCGCGCTGGTCATCACCCTGCTCTTCCTCTCCCCGACCATGCTGGGACTTTTCTCGACCAACGAGACCGTCATTGCCCTCGGCACCAAGCAGATCCGCATCCTTGCGGTGGGATACATCGCCATCGGCCTTTATCAGGTCTTCACCGGCATCATGCGCGGCGCGGGCGACACCATGCCGGCCATGTGGATCTCCTTCATTACCACCGTCGCCATCCGCACGCCGCTTGCCTACATCCTCGCGGCGCTGACCAAAAACGAGGAAAACCCGGCTGGCGACCCGATCGCGATCTTCGTCTCTCTGTTGATCAGCTGGGTCCTCAGCGCGGTGATCTCCTTCATCTGGTACAGAGCCGGAAAGTGGAAGGAAAAGGCCATCGTCAAGCGCGACTTCAAAATGGCGGAAAACCAGGAATAATGAGTAAGAATAACGTCCTGACCCGAAAGTCAGGACGTTATTTTTATGCTTTTTTGATGCGGATCAGTGCGCTGGTCTTTTTCTCCTTGAGTGAGACGGTGTAGCCTTGCTCTTTCAATGCTTTTCCGCTCATTTTGGTGACCTTTCCCGTGTCGGCGTCGGTGAGTAGGTAAGTTTTATCGTCCTCGGCGAATTTCAACTTTGCCGTGTAGCTTTCGGCCTCGGCTTCTTCCATGCGGAAAACTAAAAGCAGGCTTTCGCCGCGCTCGGGTGCGTCGTAGGCAAAGGCCGTCCAGCTGGTGCGGGAATTTTCGTGATGCCACGGTGTGAGGGCATAGAAATCGCGGGTCAGGAGATGACGGACGCTCTTCCACTCATTGTAGTTGCGGCGCATGAGATCGTAATCGAGATCGGGGTTATGGATATAGGCTTCGCCGTAATTGTAAATGGGCAGGAAAGAAGCGCGCGTGACGTAGGGACTTGAACCCGCGCCGGTCGAGGCTTCGAGCTGAGTGGCGGTCTCCTTGATGGTGGAGCCGTGGAAGGGGATCCACTTGCAGAAGGAGGAAGTCTGCGAAAGGCGCATGGCAGAGGTGGTGCGGTCATAGTCGCTGCGCATGAGCGGGAAAGCGCGGCGCATGGATTCGATGTCGTTGCGGCCGCCGCCGGAGGCACAGGAATCCACAAAGGTGCACTTGCCGTTCTCACCGCAGTATTTGATGATGGTGTCCCACATGGCGTAGTGGCCGCAGATGCACTTGTTTTCGGCGATGCCGCGGCGCGGGAGGCCAAGGGACTCCTCTTCCTTTTTGTCGAGCATCGGCCAGGAGCCCGCCGGGTCGGAGTTATTGTCCTCGCGGAACATATCGACGTGGTTTTCATCGAGCATGCGGATGATGCGGTCGGTGGTCCATTTGAGGCATTCCGGGTCGCCGATGTTGTTGGTGATGACTCTTCCCTCGCCGAGCGCCCATTCGCGCTTGTAGCCGTGATTCTTCACAAGATCGTCCACGTGGGTGACGCGCTCCGGCTCAAACCAGACTAAGGTCCGGATGCCGAGATCGTGGAAAGCGTCGCAGGATTCGCGGAAGGAATCACCCGGCCACTTTTCGTGGTCGATCTCCCACACACCGACCGTGCCCCACCAGTCGGTCTCAACGGTGTTGCCCGCCGGGTCGGGATACCACCCCGCATCAAACCAGCGGAAGTCGGGGAGCATATCCTCTTTGATGAGCTTTTCGAGCGACGGCTTCCACGTGAAGGAGCGCTCGGAAATGCTGCCGTCGGAATTGGGGAGGCCGGTATCGTTGGCGAAGAAAGCGGTGGAGAAGGGCTCAAGCGGGTCGCCCGCGGCGTTTTTCTTCGGGAGGTTGTATTTCATGAACCACTCGCGCCAGAGGTTGGTGGCAAAATCGGCGTCACGGCCTTTGTAGGGAAGCATGACGACGAGGCCGGAACGCACTTTTTCGCCCGGTAGCAGAGATGCACGGAAATCCAGATCGGTCGAGGCGCGGAGTGTGGTGCCGCCGTCGTGGTGGGCGAACATGGCGTCCCACGTGCCTGCCCAGCCGAGGGCGATGAGGGTGCCACCGTCACCGTGGACGAGGTCAAAATACGGGAAAACGATGTGGGTCGCGCGCCCGCCGGTGGAACGGAAATACTTATCGCCCCAAAGAAGATCGTGCTCGTAGGCGGCGTAATAATTTTCATGGTCGCCGAGGCAGCCGCGCAGGATGGGGCTGTCCCCCATGAACTGATGGTCGAGGACGACCACTTTCTCAAGCACATACGAGGGCTTATCCCCGACGTTTTCAAAATAGAGGGTGTATTCGACCTCGCCGTATTCCCGGTTGAAGGCGGCGTCGATCGTGAGCTCCACCGCTTCATCAAGGGCAAAGACGGCCTTGAAGGTGTGGTCGGAGGCTTCTTTTCGGATGATGGGGAGTTCCCCGAGGCCGCGATAGGCTTTTCCTCCGTAGAGGAAGGACACCGGGACGGAAGCGGGATCGGTGACGAGGGCATAAAGCTCCTTCTCTCCGGCGAGATTCAGACTGCGTTTCGACATGACGTATTCCCTTTCTGTTTTGAAATGAAAACGGGGCTGTAAAAAACTCGCTTGTCATTGCGAGACCATCCCGCAGGATGGTCGTGGCAATCCGTTTTTTGGCAAAAAAAGACGGAATCCTCCTCAAGCATTGCTGATTCTTGAAAAGGAGTGATAAGGCCTCATGAGTTTTTTTTACAGCCCCGTGATTTTTACACTTCGCGGTAACCCTGCTTGTCGTCGAGCTCGAAATTCTCGTTCCAGGTGATGTAGGGCATACCCTTGTCGTCGAATTTGATCTCGAGGAAGATGTAGGAGGAGGACATATAGTCTCTGCCGCCCCAGCGGTCACCGACGTAGATATACTGCTTGCCGTTTACAGTGTCCAGAGGCAGAATGAATGCGGGCTGAGAGCGGAAGGTGGTCTCGTCGCCGAAATTCGAAAGCATGGAGAAGCGCTTTTCCATGCCGTCGGAGACGGAATACTTGCCCTGATTCGGCGCCCAGCCGGTGCAGTAGGAGGAGAAGCAGAAATACTTGCCGTCCTCGCGGCGCATGACGGCGGGAGCTTCGCGGTATTCGGCCTGCCAGAGCGTATGGACGCACTCTTCGACGGTCATGTAGTCCGCGGTGAGGCGATAAACGTGCATATCGGCGTTGTCGCGGGAGGCA
>JAKSPX010000250.1 GCA_024404415.1 Clostridia bacterium
CCTCCGATTCCTGAAAGATCGACAGCGAATGGAGACTTGTCTGCATCACCCCGGCCGGCGACCCCCCGGACGGCTCGAAGCTCATTCATCCCGAGCTGACCGCCATTGCCCACGGCGCGGAAATCACGATTTACAGCCGTGACGACGAGCGCAAGGTGCCGCTTCTCTACATCTCCAAGGACTACGGCGAGACGTGGGAGGGCCCCATCGCCCACGATCTGCCCTTGGCCGAGACCAAGATCTACGCCGGGACCCTATCCGACGGACGCGACTACCTCGTCGGGAATATCTACCCCGGCAGAACGCGCCTCGCTTTGTATCTCACCAAACCCGGCGAGAGAGAATTTTCGGAAGGGTATATGCTCGCCGACGGCATCTCCGAAAAATTCGGTTACGGCCAGATGTGGCACTACCCGGTCGCCGATGAAGCAGATGGCAAGCTCTACATCATCCATACCGCCTCCATCAAAAATCCCCTCCGCGGCGCGGTGATCTCGGTCGTACCGCTGAAGTAAACACGAGTTTCTGATTTTCAAGAGACAGAGGTGCGATTCATCGGATAGCACCATCCCGGAAGGCTCCCTCTTAGAGGGAGCTTGCGCGACGAGGGAGCGACTGAAGGAGTTGTGCCACGGTAAGCAGAATTTCCCTATACTGCAGCATTCTCATGACTCCTTTCGTCTCGCTTCGCGATCCACCTCCCTCGAAGAGGGAGGCTTCGAGCATTGCACTTCTACCGAACATATATAGGCCGTAGGCGCGAAATTTGCTTCTTCAGAAAGCCGATATACGCAGACTGCCGTTTGGCATTATATGTCTGACTATGGCTTAACCGTTTATGAAAATGCCCCCCGCCGAAAGTTACCTTCGGCGGGGGTGCTTTCATCATAGAAAAGAACGCGGCCAATCTTTGTCTCCATCTTGCACGCGGGGCGAAAATTTGGTATACTGATGGAAAAGAAAAGGAGGGGAATGCGGAAGATGAAAAAGAGCTTTGTGACGGCGGGCTTCTTTGCCTCGTTTAGCCTGATCGTGGTCTACTTCGCCCTTTATCTCATGAAAGACGGGCGCGCATGGTGGATATCGCTCATCGTCGGCGGGGCGCTTTTCCTCATACTCGCGCCGCTTTTCTTCCTTGCGGGGCTGAAAAAGGCCGCGAGATACGACGCATACGAAAAAACAAAGGATGATCTCGGCGAGCGCTTTGCCGTTTCCTTTCGCGAAAAAGAAGGGCTTCACGCCGACGCGCGGCTCTATGCCGCGGGAAACGACCTCCTTCTGGTCGATCTTCAAAAGAAAACGCCCTATGAAAAGCGCATCCGGCGGGAAGAGATCGAAAACGTCGATCTTTCAGGCGAGGACATTGAGCTTTATCTGAAATCGGGCGAATATTTCCTCATTGAAACCGGCGAAAAGGAAAAGCTAACGCCGTATTTTGAAAAGAAAGCGGAGGAGAAGGAATCATGACCTATGCTTATGATGTGGTCGTCGCCGGAGCCGGTCCCGCGGGCATAGCCGCGGCGGTGGAGGCGGCGGAATCGGGCAGAAAGACCGCCGTCATCGAACGCTACGGCGCGGTGGGCGGCAATCTGACCCTCGGTTTTGTCGGGCCTTTCATGGGAAACGTTTCCAAGGGCACCATGGCGGAGCGTATCGAAAAGCTCCTCAAGTCCGCCGGCAAGAGCCATTATAGCTGCGGGGAAGCCAAATATGTCCTCTTAAAGCTGCTTTTGGACGCGGGCGTGGACGTTTTCCTCCAGATGCAGGTCACATCCTGCGAGAAAGAGGGGGAAAAGATCACATCGGTCACGGCGGTCTCCAAAGGGAGCTCTTACCGCTTTGAGGCCCCCGCCTTCATCGACGCGACGGGCGACGGTGACCTTGCAGCTCTTGCCGGGTGCGAGGTGATGATCGGAAGCGGCGAGGACGGGCTCTGCCAGCCCATGTCCTTCATGTTCCAGATAGAGAATGTCGCCCTCTGGCAGAAGCTCGAATGTTGCCATGAGGAACACCACACGATCTTATCGGACGGGAGGGATTATCTCAACCTCTGTCATGAGGCCTGCCGCGACGGCAGACTTCCCAAAACCTGCAATATCGTGAGGCTCTACGCCATGGAAAACCCGGACGAGCGCATGGTGAACGCCACGCAGTATAACGGCGGCGACCCGCTCGACCCACGCTCTCTTGCGAGGGCCGACTATGACCTCCGGGCGCAGGCGGAGATGATTGTCGCATTTTTGAAAGAAAACGTGCCGGGCTTTGAGGAGATCCGCATCAAGTCGGGCGCTTCGACGGTCGGCGTGCGCGAAAGCCGCCGCATCAAGGGGCATTATGTCCTCTCGGCAGAGGATCTCATCGAGGGGCGCACCTTCCCCGATGCGGTGGTGCATGAGGCCAATTTTCCCATTGACATCCATAATCCCGCGGGCGCGGGGCAGGCGGTGGGCGAGGAGATCTGCCCGGTCACGGCCAAGCTCTACGACATCCCCTTCCGCGCCATGAGGCCGCTTCACGCCTCCAACCTCCTCACGGCAGGCAGGTGCATCTCCGGCACGCACGAGGCGCACGCCTCCTACCGCATTATGCGCATTGCCATGGCCATGGGGCAGGCGGCGGGAGCCGCGGCGGCTTATATGGCCGAAAAAGGGCTTGCCTCCTCAGCCGAGGTCGATACCGACGAGTTGAGAAACCGGCTGAGTGCGCGCGGAGTGACATTATAATCAATTATTTCGGAAGGAATTTACTATGGAATACGTCATTTCGGACATTAAGGGCTATTTCGGAGCCTTCAAAAAACTGCTCGGCGAGATCAATTTCTCGGAAAAAGAAGACGTTCTGTACCTCGCGGGCGATCTGACCGGCCCGGGCGAGGACTCTCTGGGGCTGCTTTTGGACCTCTGCATGCGCCCCAACGTCTATCCCCTTTGGGGCGATCAGGATCTTCTGTGCGCCGAAGCGCTCAAATCACTCGGGGAAGAGCTCGACGAGGATGCACTCCGCGAGCTCCTGACCGGCGAAAAGAAGGATAAATTCACCGCGTGGCTCACCATGGGCGGCGTGGAGATCATCAAGGCTTTCCGCCTGCTCTCAGAAGAACAGCGCGGCTTCATACTCGAGTATTTTGACGAATTCGAGCCCTATACCTTTACGCGCGTCGGAAAACACGTTTTCATCATCCTTCACGCGGGCTTTGAAGAGTTCGTCGAAGGCAAGGAGCTGGACGACTACTCTGCCGAGGAGCTGGCCGGAGGCAGCCTCGATTACGAA
>JAKSPX010000251.1 GCA_024404415.1 Clostridia bacterium
TGAGGGAGGTGTGCCATTCCTTTTTGGTGCGGTCGGAAAGCGCCTTGTAGGCGGGCTTCGGCGTGCCGTCGTAGCGGAGGAGACCGCCGTAATAGTAGTTTTCACCCGCCGTCATGTCGCCCTGCGGGGCAAAAGCGGCGTAACCGTCGATGAGGTTCCAGTAGATGATGGCTTCCATGTTGGGGTGCGAGAACCACATGGAGTAGATATTTTTGATGATCTCGGCCTGCAGCTCCTCGTCTTCTTCATTCTCCGAGTAGGCGGGGATGGTCAGCTCGGTGACCTGCAAAGGCTTCCCGAAATCGGTGTAGCGATCCATCACGGCGTACAGCCTTCTCGGATCGTAGAACTGTTCGGTTTCACGAAGCTCATCTTCCTTGCGGTAGAACATGTGGTACTGCATACCGATGGTGTCGATGCGGCTGCCGCGGGCGAGCTCGTCCTTGATCTGGAGATAGTAGTTGCTTCTGGTGCTGTTGAAGGTGTTGCCCCAGATGTTGCCGCATGCGTCGTTGATGATGAGGTCATTGGTGGGGAAGAGGCGTTCGGCTTCCTTGAAGCTCCAGTGGACGAAGTCCGGGTCGTTGTAAAAGGCCATCGGCGGGTTGACCGGGCGTGTGAAAAGGGTCTCGTTGGTCACTTCCCAACCGGGGATGCGGCCGGAATAACGCGCGGCGAGCTCGGAGAAGCGCTTGGTCAGAAGGCGCTTTTCCTCTTTGATCTCTTTCGGCACCCAGTCGGGCGTCCAGAAGGCGTAGTTGAGGCAGTGCGCCTTGGGCTCGATACCGTTCGCCTCGCAGAATTCGAGGCAGAGATCGACCGCCGGACGGCGGTAGACCCTGGGGCTTCCCTTGGAGAAGCGCGGCTTACCCGGCTCCGGCTCGAGATCCTTCCAGTAGAAGGGAAGCGTCGCCAAATTGAAAAGCGCGGCGAAGCGGGACTTGTAGACCTCGTTTTTCTCATCGGTCGGAAGCTCGTCGAGCATGAAGAGATTGGCGCCGAAGCGGAAATCGTGGGTCTTCTGTTCCAGTCTGATCTTTACGCCTTCAAGCGGCTTTCCCTCCGCGTCCTTGAAAGAGAGGCGGCCATACCCCTTGCGGTAGGCCTCGATGCCGGAGGAAACGCGCTCGTCCATGTATTCTTTTTCCCTCAGGAAGGGGAGCAGAACGTCTTTTCTTGCCATGATAAAGTACCTTTCAGAAAAATTGTGTTATCGGAAGAGTTCCGGGAGCCACTTGTAAGCGGCAACTCTCCACGCCTGCCACTCGTGCGCGCCCTCGGAGAGCACCTTCAAAACCGGGATGCCGCGTTCGGCGAAGAAAGCTTCGTTGTCGTCGAGATTCAGGAAGCCGCCGTTGTTGGATTCCAGTTCGCCGCCCGAGACCAGCACCTTTTTGCAGGTCGCCTTGAAGAGCGCCTCGTCAGAAATAACGGGTTTGGGGTTGAAGCGTTTGTTTCGGACGCCTGCCGACATGATGCCGACGTAACCGAAGAGGCCGGGATTGGCAAAAACGGTGGTGCAGGTCTGCATACCGCCCATGGAAAGGCCGGTCAGGGCGCGGTGCGCCGGGTCGGCGATCACGCGGAAGGTCTTTTCGACAAACGGAATGGTATCCTTTACAAGGACTTCCTGGAACTTATTCTGCTGGTGGAGGGCCATCATGTCCTTTTCGGCGTCGGCACCATCCGGGAAGCCGTAGCCATACTCGTTGACGATGATCATTTCCTCCATTTTGCCTTCGGCGAGGAGGTTATCGGCGATGAAGTTGATCTTGCCCTGCTCGACCCAGCCGGTCTCGCTTTCGGAGGAGCCGTGCTGGAGGTAGAGAACGGGGTAGCGTTTTTCGAAGTCGGTTTCGTAGGAGGGCGGCGTGTAGACGTTGATGGCGCGCATCTTGCCGGTCAGCTCGCTTTTGAAATACACCTTGCGGACCTGCCCGTGAGGAACGTCCTTGACGTTGTAGAAATCGTAGTCGGGGTTCGGGATATCCAGCGAGTTGACCGCCTTGTTTAAGACCCAGTAAAGGGGTATGGTGGGGTTGACCGTCTCAATGCCGTCGACGATGAAGATGACGTAGTGGGTGCCGGGGCGGATGCCGTAAAGGGTCAACTCAAAGGAGCCGTCGGCCAGCGGCAGAAAATCGTAAACGCGGTCTTCAAGGCCGGTGTAGCCGGACATACCCTTGATGGAGACTTTTTTCGCACCGCAGGCGGGGAAGGTCATTTTCACGCCGCCGCCGGGGAGATAGGTCGGATTTTTGTAGATCGGGGAGAAGCAGAGGGCGTTGGAATGTAAAGAATCGTTTGCCATGATATCGCTCCTTTCATGATAAAAAGCCGGGGCGTTTTGCGTCCCGGCCGTTGTTTTTATTTCTTGGAGGTATCGACGATATTCTTGCAGGCTTCGTAGAAGATGCCGACGTCGACCGAGTAGGAGAGGTACTTGACGCCCGCATCACGCCACATGGCGCAGTTTTCGGGGGTGTCGACGGAGGTGCCGACGGTGATGCCGAGCTCCGCGCAGCGGGAGGCGATCTCCTTCATCTTGGCGATGACGGAGGGATGGGTGGTCTGCCCCGGAACGCCGAGCGACTGGGAGAGATCGTAAGGCCCGATGAAGATGATGTCGATGCCCTCGACCGCGAGGATGGCGTCGAGATTGTCGATGGCCTTCTGGCCTTCAAGCTGGAGGATGACGAGCGCCTTGTTGGCGTTCTTGAAGTATTCGCTTCTCTCCATGGCGGAGTAGTTGGCGGCGCGGACAAAGCGGCAGACGCCTCTTTCGCCTTCGGGGTAGAACTTCGCGTGGCTGATGGCTTCGATGGCGTCTTCGGCGCAGGTGATCTGCGGGATCTCAACGCCTAAAGCGCCGATGTCCAGCGCGTGGCCGATTGCGTACTCGGAGAAATCCTGCGTGCGGATGACCGGGAGCATGCCGGCGACTTCGGCGGCGCGGATGTTGTTCTGCATGGATTCGAAGGAGACCGGGCCGTGCTCGGTGTCGAGAATGCAGAAATCAAAGCCCGCGTATCCGGCGGCTTCGATGAAGGCGGGATCACCGGTCTTGCAGAAGGGACCGAAAACCGGGCCTTCGGCGATCTTTTTGCGGAAATTTTCGAGAATATCAAGCTTCATAAATGTGACTTCCTTTCGTGTGATCGATTAGCTCTATTTTACCACCGAAGGACGCGGATTGCAAGGGTGGCCGCTAAAAAAAGGTTGAAAGGCGGGGGGAGGTGTGGTAGAATAGGAATAGTATCAAACGGAGT
>JAKSPX010000252.1 GCA_024404415.1 Clostridia bacterium
CGTCGAGCTCCAGAAGAGCAACATCCTGCTTCTCGGCCCGACCGGCTGCGGCAAGACCTACCTTGCCCAGACGCTCGCCAAGTTACTCAACGTGCCGTTTGCCATTTCGGACGCCACCACCCTGACCGAGGCCGGTTACGTCGGCGAAGACGTGGAGAACATTCTTCTCCGCCTCATCCAGTCGGCGGATTACGACATCGAGATGGCCGAGTGGGGCATCATCTATATCGACGAGATCGACAAGATCTCCCGCAAGAGTGAAAACACCTCCATCACCCGCGACGTTTCGGGCGAAGGCGTCCAGCAGGCGCTTCTGAAGCTGCTGGAAGGCACCGTCGCCAACGTTCCGCCGCAGGGAGGCAGAAAGCACCCCCAGCAGGAGTTCATCCAGATCAACACCACCAACATCCTCTTCATCTGCGGCGGCGCCTTCGACGGCCTTGAAAAGGTCATCGAAAACCGCCTCAACCAGAAGATCGTCGGCTTCACCGCGGACGTCAAGGGCAAGAAGGAGATCAGCGAGACCAATATCCTTTCCAAGGTCGAGCCGCACGACATCGTGAAGTACGGCATCATTCCCGAACTGGTCGGCCGCCTGCCGGTGACCGTCGCCATTGAGAATCTGGACGAGGATGCGCTTTTGCGCGTTCTGAAGGAGCCGAAAAACTCCCTCACCAAGCAGTATCAGAAGCTCTTCGAGCTGGACGGCGTGGAGCTGGAATTTGAGGACGCGGCGCTCAGAGCCGTCGCCCGCGAAGCCGTGGAACGCCACACCGGCGCGCGCGGCCTCCGCTCCATTCTGGAAAAGGCCATGACCGGCATCATGTTCGAGACCCCGTCGGTCGAGGACATCGAAAAGGTCATCGTCACCGAAGCCTGCATCACCGAAGGCGCAGCCCCCACCGTCATTCACGGCAAGGGTGGCAAGAAAGCGCTGGAAGCGTAAAAAACGTATAGAGAAAGCAAACAAGCCTCTGCGGAGATTTCCGCAGAGGCTTGTTTTGCGTCAGGGGAGAGAGCGATTCAGCGATTTAGCTATTCAGCTATTTAGCTTTCCATTCCCGCGTTTACAATAAAGATCCTTCGCTTGCGCTCAGAATGACAAATAACGCACAGTCCCGTAGGGTGCGCCGTCCCCGGCGCACCGGGAGGTTGGCAGGTGATGGGAAGATGCGGGAGCCTGATAGGCTCCCCTACGGGATGGCATGCGTCTTCTGAAAACTGAATACTGAAAACTGAAAACTTCGTCCGCTCAATACTCCATCGCAAGCAGGGCGTGGCAGTTGAGGTGGGGGACGGTGACGTGGAAGCCGTCTTCATCCTTGGTGAAGGGCAGCTCGACGTTATCCGGGACGAGCGTGATCTTGTGAATAGCCTCGGGCACGCGGACGGTGACCGGGATATTATAAAGGTCGGGGATATCTTCAATGACCTCGGTGACCTCTCTCTTGACCGGGGAGGCGTAGAGAAGGTGAGCGACGTAGCGCTTTTCGGCCTTCTGATGGGTCATGGTAACGCGGCCGGCGCTCATCATCGTGACCTCGAGGGGCTTCTTATCGTAGAGGAGCGAGAGAGCGTTATAGAGGTAGCGCTTGTGGTAAAGCGAGCCGTATTCGCGGTAGATGCGGAAAATGTCATGCGCGACGTAGATGATGTTGCCCTTCTTGACAAGCGCCGCGAACCTCGGCGCGGAGCGGTCGTAGGGCGTGTTCTTATGCGAGCAGTAGTGGGCGTAGGTGCGGTTGAAATAGGGGTGGAGTCCCTCGGCGAGCACTTCCGCGTCCACGACCTCGATCTTTTCGGCCGGGGAATAACAGAGGAAGGGGGAGGTGACGACGCCCTTGGAGACCTTGTCGCCGACGAGGAGATAGTCGATGTCGTCTTCCGACGGGCCGAGATCATGGATACCGGCGTCGATCTGGAATCTGCCGTCTTTGATGAGGCTCTTGCCGGTGAAGATCACCCTGCCGCCGCGGGCGATGAAGGCCTTGAGGGCTTCGAGGCTCTCATCGGTCAGAACCACGCGGTCGGGGAAGAGGACGGTGTCGAAGCGGGAATAATCGTCCTTGTAGACCACGTCGAAATCGGTCTGGGTCTCAAGGAGCATCTTGGTCGCGCCCTCGTCGCTCCACGTATCTCCCGAGAGGTAGAGGCCGAGTTTCGCGGTCATGTCGGCGTTGAAGGCGTAGGGCTCGATTTTTTCGGCGTAGGCGTAGGCTTCGCCTATGTTTTTATAGGTCTCCATGTCCATCTCGCCCGAGGGGTGCATCTGGTCGCCGATGGAGATACGCGCGCCGTAAGCGAGCATCATGGCCGCCTCGAATTTGAGGGCCGGGCCGAACTTGAAGCCGCCGAATTCGCCCCAGCTGGTGTGGAATTTGCCGGTCATGCCGAGGTAATCCTTGCCGGTGTTGGCGAAGAAGCGAGCGCGGGTGGGCATCTTGTCGTAGCCGCCCCAGTCGGTGGGGAGGTCTTCCATTTCGAAATGGGTGGAGCCGAAGTGGTATTCGGGGTGATACTGGTCGGCGCCGCCGCTGTTGAAGAAGATGGTGGCGTCCGGGTGCTTTTCGTGCAGGATCGCGCCGCACTTGGTCATGAAGTCGCAGTGCTTCTTGGTGTAGTATTTCTTGCCGTCCTCGAGCTTCGCGGGGTCGAGACCCATTTCGAGCATGCCCTTTTTGCATTCCTCGCAGAAGCAGGCTTCCGAGACGAAGACGATGTCGTAAAAGAGACCGTCGATGTCGGGGTAGCGGTCGCAGATCTCGCGGGTGAGGGCGTAGATGGATTCACAGTACGTGCCGTCATTGAGGCAGAGGTCTTCCCACGATCCCTTGGGACGAGGGTCGTTTGGGGCAGCGGCGGGGTCGATATTGCGGTTGATGAAATTGCCTTCGATGTCGCGGGCGCGCCACTCGGGGTGCTTCATCGCGTCGTCAGCCGACCAGCCGGCGGTGATGTAAATGGGGCAGCGCACGCCGATCTCGTGGCAGGCCTCGATCATTTTGCCGAGTAAGTCAAAATCGAGGCCGGGGTGCATGGTGCCGACCTTGGTCGGGAAATAGCACATGCCGTGGTGGCCCTTGGCGAAAATGGTGATGCTGGAGAGGTGACCGGCCTTCAATGCGGCCTGGAAATTCTCTTTTGAAAAGCTTTTGCCGATGCCGGGGATATCCGGCGAGGTGTGAAAGTCCAGATGGACCTGTCTTGCGGCGAGCGGTTTCATAACGTGACTTCCTTTCGCTTGTGTTTGGCTCAAGTCTACCAACAA
>JAKSPX010000253.1 GCA_024404415.1 Clostridia bacterium
CGACCAGAACGAGCTGGGCGGCGAGAGCATCCTCAAAGTGGGTGAGGATCATGCCGGTGAAGGTGGCCGAGATCATGAGGATCAGAAGCCAGGGAATACGGCTCTTCCAGATGGAAAAGACGCTGGTTTTGAGATAGGGCTTGTTGGAAGGGGTGATAGCGGCCATGATCTCGATGTCTTCGGTCGCCTCTTCGTTGATGACGTCGATGGCGTCATCGACCGTGACGATGCCGACGAGACGGTTTTCCACGTCGACCACGGGGAGGGCGAGGAAGCCGTACTTGCGGAAGGCGGCCGCGACCTCTTCCTTGTCGTCCATGGTGGTGACCGAGATGATGTTGCCGGCCATGATGTTCTCCACCAGCTCATTGGAATCGGCGAGGAGGAGATGGCGGATGGAAACGGTGCCGACGAGGAAACCGGATTTGTCGGTCACGTAGCAGATGTTGATGGTCTCGCTGTCCACGCCGTTTTTGCGCACGATGGCGATGGCTTCGGCCACGGTGGCCGAGGGGTGGAAGTGCACAAACTCGGTGGTCATGATGCTCCCGGCCGAGTCCTCCGGGTATTTGAGCATTTCGTTGATCATCTGGCGGGTCTCGGGGTCAGCCTGCCTCAAAATGCGCTTGACGACGTTGGCGGGCATTTCCTCCACGAGGTCGACCGCGTCGTCGAGATACAGCTCGTCGACAATCTGTTTTAACTCGTTATCCGAGAGCTTGATGATCAGCTTTTCCTGCAGATCGGGGTCCATTTCCACAAAGCTCTCTGCCGCGAGCTCCTTGGGGAGCAGACGGAAGAGCACAGCTGATTTGGTTTCTTCCTCCTCAAGACCGGCGAAGATCTCCGCGATGTCGGTGGGGTTCATGGTCTTGAAGACATCGCGGATGGAGGAATACTTCTGCTCTTCGTAGAGCTTTGCGATCATTCTTTCAAAAGTGGTTTCTGCCAATTTTTCTTACTCCTTTCTTTTTTCGTTTGTTTGCGGGGGCTTTCAAACGAGGGAAAAGAAGGAAGAAAGAGGCTCACTCTGCGCCGCTTACGGTGAAAGACCGAGGAGCGGCGATACACGATATTCGTGGAGGCGGCGGGTCGTCCGCACAGACGCAAAGAGAGCGCTCTTCGCTCCTCCTACTTCGACCGTCCATCAGTTTTTCACCTCACAATCCTTTTTAAAGTTTTCAGTTGCTCCGTTTCTTCGTCTTCTGAAAACTGAAAACTGTAAACTGAAAACTATCTTTTATTATTTGATCTCTTCGAGCTCGTATTTGTTCTCGCCCATGCCGATCTTTTCGAGGGCATCGAGCTGGATGAAGGGATTCTTGCCGTGGAGCTTTTCAAGCAGGTGACCATCGACCTCGTAGAGCTTCTGGCCCTTCGGGAGGGAGGCGGGGTTGAAGTTCTCGGTCTTGATCATGTCAAGGCTGGCCTTCTCGATGGAGACGATGTCTTCCGAGGCGAGGATGCCGACGTCGGGAACGATGTTCGGCGTGGTGAAGCCCCAGCAGTCGCAGACGAGGGTCATGTTGACGAGGAAGTTGATAAAGAAGATGTGGCCTTTTTCAAAGCCCTCGAGGCACTTCTGGGTGGTCTTGGCCATGCCCATCTGGAAATCCTCGTAGCCGTGGTTGGGGTCGATCTGGATGGCGCCGGTCGGGCAGACCTTCACGCAGTGGTGGCAGTAGGTGCAATGGTGGTAGAACACCTCATATTTGCCCTCTTCGTTGAAGGAGTTGGCCTTGTGGTTGCAGTTGGAAACGCAGGCGCCGCAGTGGACGCACTTGGATTCATCCCAGATGATGCCGCCTTCGAGGCCGTGGGTCTCCTGACGGGTGCGGTCGGAAACACAGCCCATGGAGATGTTCTTCACCGCGCCGCCGAAGCCGCAGGCGCCGTGGCCCTTGACGTGGGAGAGGTCAATGAGAACGTCCGCGTCGGCGATGTGCCCGGCCACGTCGATATCCTTGAGGCTCTTGTAGTCGATCTTCTTTTCAATGTAGTATTTGCCGGTCTCGCCGCAGGCAGAGACGATCGGGCAGCCGAGCGCTTCGGCGGTGTAGCCGCGGTCGGCAGCGCTTTCGATCTCGTTGTCGGTGATGTAGACCTTGCCGCCCCATTCCTTGACCTTGCTCACAAGGATCTTGACAAACATGGGGTGAATGGTGGTGTAGCCGATCTCGCGCCCGAGGTGCATCTTGATGGCCACGGTCTTGCCGGGGACGACATTTTTGATGTTGGTCGCGTCCAGCATACGGCTGAATTTGGAGGGTAAGGAGCAGCTTGCGTCAAGCTTTTCAAGCTCGACCGATGCAAAAAGTACCTTGGACATGACCTTATTCCTCTTCTATCATTATTTTTTCAATTTTTCCGATATAAATGTGGTGCAGATCGCGCTCGGGATAATCTTCCTCCAGTACGTCGCGGTCGACGAAAGCCTCCTCGCGCATGATGTCGTGGTAGAGCTTGCGGCAGATGACCACCGCGCGCGCCTCCTTGAAATAAGGGGCTTTTTCGTCGAAGACCGGGGTGAGGTTGCACGCCCTGGCCTTGTCGATGTCGCGGCCTGACTTGGTGCCGCAGATCTTGTGAATGTCGTGAAGCGCATCCGGGAAGATCTGGCAGGAAAAATAGTCGCCGGATTCCATGAAGCCGAAGGTGTAGCGCTGGGGACGGATGAAGACCGTCATCACGTCTCTGCCCCATAAAACGCCGGCTTCGCCCCAGCTCGCGGTCATGACGTTGTAGGCTTTCTCATCGCCCGCGCCGACCAGGAGCCAGTCCTTGCCGATGGCCTTGAAAAGGTTGTCGTTCCATTCTTTGGGTCTGATCTCTCTCAACATAGTGTTTTCCTCTATCTGTTCCAATTTTCTAATTTGCGTAATATGGTGCCGAGGCGCGGGAGGACGACGGCGAAGAACATCTTGTAGCTCTCGCAGAGCCTGCTCTTCATGATCTCGCCGCCCGGCTCATTCTGCTTGTCGCGCTTGCAGCCGCCGCGGCAGAGGTAACGGAATTCGCATTCTTCACACTCTTTCGCGTGGGCGAAGGATTCCTCAACAAAATTCTGCATGACCTCGGTTTTTGCCATGTCGGCAAAGCTGGTTTCGTGGAGATTCCCGAGCTTCCAGCGGTCGGTGACGTAAAAAGCGCAGGGGTAGGCGCTGCCGTCGCCTTCAGTGACGAGCTGCCCCGGGCAGTAGCCCATCAGGCCGCACATCTCCGCGTCGCCGCCCTGTGCCATGCGGATGAGGTTATCAAACCAGCG
>JAKSPX010000254.1 GCA_024404415.1 Clostridia bacterium
GAATCATGATCTACAGCGAATTCATGGGCGAAAAGCTCTCAAAACTCGGCTTTGGGTGCATGCGCTTCAAGACCGACCCCGCCACCGGGGAGATCGACCAGGCGAAGGTGAACGAGATGTTCCGCCTCGCGCTGGACGCGGGCGTGAATTATTTCGACACGGCTTATCCCTACCTCGGCGGCAAATCGGAGCTCGCCGTGGCCGAAGCCCTCAAGGATCAGCCGCGCGAAAGCTACTTCCTCGCGGACAAGTTCCCCGGTCACTCGCTTCCCGGGCCCATCGACAACATCGCCCTCTTCAAGGTGTCATTAGAAAAGTGCCGCACCGACTATTTTGACTATTATATGCTCCATAACCTCAACGAGTGGACGCTGAAGGTCTATGAGGGCGAGGAATATCACGTCATTCCCGATATGCTCAAAATGAAGGAGGAGGGGCACATCCGCCACCTCGGTTTCTCCTTCCACGGCGGAAACGAGCTTTTAGAGGATTTCCTCACCCGCCACGAGGGGGAGTTCGACTTTGTCCAGATCCAGCTCAACTACCTCGACTGGACGCTCCAGAAGGCCAAGGAGAAATACGACATCATCACGCGTCACGGCCTCGGCGTCTGGGTCATGGAACCCTGCCGCGGCGGCAAACTGGCAAGTCTCGCGCCCGAAGCCTCCCAAAAACTCAGGGCCTTCGATAAGGACGCAAGCGACGCTTCCTTTGCCTTCCGCTTCCTCGAAAGCCTTCCGAACGTCAAGGTCATCCTCTCGGGCATGAATGAACCCGAGCAGGTCGCGGACAACTGCAAGACCTTTGCGGCAGAGAATCCGCTCAGCGAAGAAGAAACCGAGATCCTGTTTGCCATCGCCGAGAGCATGAAAAAGAGCGTCCCCTGCACGGCCTGCCGCTACTGCACGGCCGGGTGCCCCAAGGGACTCAACATCCCCATGCTCATCGAGTGCTACAACGACTATAAATTCGCGGCGGGGGTCAATTCCGCCATGCGCCTCGACGGCCTGGACGAGGATAAGCGCCCCGACGCCTGCCTCGCCTGCGGCAAATGCAAAAAGGCCTGCCCGCAGGGTATCGACATCCCCGCGGTCTTGAAGGAGCTCGACGGGATGTATAAAAACGGCCCGCAGTGGTCCAGCGTCTCGGCTCCGCGCAAGGAATCCATCAAAAAGGACCTCCACATGGAAGGGTAAGAACACACACCACGGGTCGGTGTGTGAACACAATCCGTCGAAGACGGATTTCATCCCCACGAGGGGATTTCATCATGCAATGATTTCATCCGCAAAGCGGATTTCATTCAGTAGGGAACGCCGTCCCCGGCGTTCCGCTTGGCAGGGATCTGCACGGAAAAGACGGCGTGCCGGGGACGGCACGCCCTACGGGGGTGTACGGTCACGGAAGAATCCTTTCGTAGGGAACGCCGTCCCCGGCGTTCCGTTTGACCGGGATCTGCCCGGAAAAGGCGGCGTGCCGGGGACGGCACGCCCTACGAGATGGCAACACGTTTGCGTAGGGGCGATTATCAATCGCCCGTTTGGCCGGAATTTGTGATGGGAAAACGCGGGAGCCGGAACGGCTCCCCTACGAGACGTTGCTTCTTGTAGGGTCGACTCACGAGTCGACCGTTTAGCAAAAATCTGCACGGAAAAGGCGGCGCGATGTGGGCATCGCGCCCTACGGGATCATTTCACACCTGACGACATTGCTTATTGAGATCTTATTGAGATCGGAATACAGCAAACCCGCCTGTCATTGACAAAACGGGGCGGGTATGCTATGATAAACGCGCATAATCAACTTTTGAAAAGAGGAACCTGACATGAAAAGAATCATTGCCTTACTGCTTGCGCTCATGACACTCGTCACGCTCTTCGCCGCCTGCGGTGAAGAAGGACAGAGCGGTGACAGCATCAAGATCGGCATCGCCGCGCCCGACGTGACCCACGGCTGGGTGGCGGGCGTCGCCTATTACGCCGAGAAATACTGCAAGGAGCAGGGCCTGACCTATAAGATCACCACCTCCACCGACGCCGCCGAAATGATGGCCAGCCTCAACGATCTGGTCGCCTGGGGCGCGGACGCCATCGTCACCTGGCCACAGTGGACCGGCATGGAAGGCGCGGTGCAGGAGATCATCGACCAGGGCATCCCGGTCGTCAGCTTTGACTACGACATCCCCGCCGACGGCATCCACAAGGTCACCGGCAACAACTACGACATGGGCTACGAAGGCGCGAAATACATCGTCGAAAAGGTCGGCGAGGCCGCTTCCATCATGGTGATGGACGTTCCCAGCTCCGGCAGCGTCGCTTCCTTGCGCAAGGAAGGCTTCTATGCCTACCTCGACGAGATCGGCTACGACAAATCAAACGTCTTTGAAGTCGCCGTGGAGAACTTCACCCGCGACAACGGCCTCAAGGATATGACCGACGCGCTTGAGAACAACGGCAAGATCGACGCGGTGTTCGCCATGGACGACGAGCTCGCCATCGGCGCCATTCAGGCCATCAGCGAAGCGGGCAGAACCGACGTCAAGGCCATTTTAGGCGGCGGCGGTATGCAGGAATACTTCCTCATGATGAAGGAAGAGAAGTACGCTTCCCTCGGCCTCGCCTCGGCATTATATAGCCCCTCCATGGTCACCGAAGCCGTCAAGTCGGCCATTGCCATCGCGAACGGCGAATCGGCTGACGCCGAGATCGTCATCCCCACTGCCATCGTCTCCGCTGAAAACGCGGACGAATATATCGACCCCGAAAACACCGTTTATTGAGTCCGGGAGGTGCGCCTTGGAGCTCACACTAAAAGGCATCAGCAAGTCGTTCGGCGCGGGCAACGTGCTGGACGGCGTGGATCTTTGCGTCCGGTCCGGTGAGATCACCGCGCTGCTCGGCGAGAACGGCGCGGGAAAATCGACCCTGATGAATATCGTCGGCGGCGTCTTTCACGCAGATCACGGAGAGATGCTTCTCGACGGGGAAAAGGTGACCTTTGCCTCTCCCGCCGCGTCGCTCAGGGCCGGCATCGCCTTTATCCATCAGGAACTCAATCTGGTCAACGACCTGACCGTATACGAAAATATCTTCCTCTCTTCCTTCAAAAAGAAGGGGATATTCCTCGACAGAGACGCCATGAAACGCGAGACCGCCGCGCTTTTTGAAAAGCTCGGCATCGGGATCGACCCTTCCCAAAAGGTCGGGACGCTCGACGCCTCGTATAAACAGATGGTGGAGATCGCGCGGGCGCTCCACGCCGAG
>JAKSPX010000255.1 GCA_024404415.1 Clostridia bacterium
AAATAAATCCCCTCACGCCCGCAGGCATTTCACACGCCGCAGGCGTATTTCACGCGGATACGCATTTCACAAATCCCGCAAGGGATTTATTTCGTTTACGGCGCGTGGCGGTAAGCTTTCAAAAATACACCCTTATCAGCACGCGCCGTAATTGGTGGTGATGATGGTCTTATAATAGTCCACCGCGCCGGGGAGGCAGGAGACCTCGATATTCTCGTTGAGGCCGTGCATACCCTTCATCTGCTCCCTGCCGTAGACGACGGGCGCGAAGCGGATGCAGTTTTCGCAGAGATCAGTGTAGAAGCGCGCGTCGGTTGCCCCGGTCATGACGTAGGGGCTCCACGCAAGGCCCGGGAAGGTCTTTTCGATGGCCGATGTGACGTGCTTCCAGCCGCTTCCCTCGGTGTCCACCGGCGGGCAGTAATCGCTTGCCGAGAGGACTTCCATTTCAAGATCGTATTTCGCGGCGATCTTTCGGAGTAAGGCGAGGCTTTCCTCCATGCCCTGATGCGGGATGAAGCGCAGATTTGCCGAGACCGAAGCCTCCTCGGGAAGGACGTTCGAGGCTTCCGACCCGGATTGCATGGTAAAGGCGATAGTGGTGCGCATCATGGCCGCCGCTTCCGGCGAAATGACCGGCGCGGCCAGCTTGAAGAGCGGCCCGAAGAGCCCGAGATTCCCGAGGAAGAAACGCATCCCGAAATCCGCGTAGCCCGAAAGGGTCTTGAACATATCCGCCGCGGCGGGCATCAGCTTTCTGTGGAAGGGACCGTGCTGTTCGATCTCGTGTGCAAACGCCGCGCGGCGCGTGATGGGAGATTTTCTCGGAGGAGACGAAGCGTGTCCGCCGTCCGAACGCGCGATGAATTTCACGTTGGCGATGCCCTTTTCCACCACGCCGATCATGGCGAAGCTTCCCTTGATGCCGCCGATGGGCTCCGAAATGATGCCGCCGCCCTCGTCGCAGAGAAGCCACGGCCTGACCCCGCGTCTTTCAAATTCTTTGACCAGCTTGGGGCCGCCGTCACCGCCGATCTCCTCGGTGGCGGAGGAGACGAGATAGACATCTTCTTCCGGGGTATACCCTTCCTCGATCAGCTCCTCGACCGCCTGCATGAAGGCCATCACGCCGCACTTGATGTCGCCTGCGCCGCGTCCCCAGATCTTTCCGTCCGCGATGTCGCCCGCGAACGGCTCGTGTTCCCACTTTCCTTCGGCGGGCACCACGTCCTGATGGCTCATCAGCACCACCGGGCGGTCACTTTTCTTTCCTTTCCAGTAATAAATGAGGTTGCCGTCGATCTCGGTCTTTTCAAGCGTTTTGTGTAAAAGCGGGAATAATCCTTCCAAAACCTTATGGAAGGCGAGGAATTTTTCTCTCTGCTCTTTTCCCGGATAGGAGACGGTCTCGCACCTGATCATCTCCGAAAGCTTCCGGGCATATTTCATGGCGCGCTCCTCGTCCCCGACGGGGGTATATTCCGAGGTCTTTTTCTTCTCTAAAAGCGTTTTCACACCCGCCGCCGCGACCGGGGCAAGGCCAACGCCCGCGAGAATGGGGATCCATTTTTTCATCTTCATGCCGCTTTATTCCCCTTTTTGTAGAAATAGAAGGCCACGGCGATGGCGATGGCGCCGCTCGGGAGGATCATGAAGCTGGTGGAACCGGTGAGTCTCGGCACCAGTATAAAGAGCACGCTCATCACGATCAGGGGAAGAGAAGCGATGCGCATATTCTTCCGATAGTATTTATAGGCCATCGCGCCGAAGAGCGCCGGAACGACGTTATCAAACGCGGGCTGCAGAGCCGGATTCTGCAAAACCGGCTGCAGCGGAATGAGGAGCGCCACGCCGAGGGCCAGAACGACGATGGTGACCAGCGACGAGGTGGCAATGGAGAGGGTCGAGACGATCTCGTTCTCCGGCGTGCCGGTCTTGGTGCCGACGATATCGCGCGCGTTGACGGCGCAGGGGATCTTCATGTTGATGAGGTTGCCGGTGATGAAGGCGAGGTAGCTGCCGCCCGCGCCGAGCATGGGGGTGTAGATCAGATATTCGGCTACACAGCTCACCAGATAGACGATGCCGGTGGCGGCAAAGCCCTTGGCGAAAGCGCCCATGTCGGGAACCGCGCCGAGGTACCAGCCCATGACGAAGGGGGAAGCCAAAAGCATGACCAGCGTCACAAGGCAGGCGATGCGCCCGATGACGTGGGTGCGGTTATTGTATTTTTCAAAAAGCTGATTCTTTTCCTGATCGGTCATGTCTTTTCCCTCCTTATCTCAGTCCGTTGATGATGACCGCCCCGGCCATGGCGACGATCATACTGCCCGCAATGGAGAAGCTTTCCACCCACTGGGCGTTCTTCTTTTCGGCGAGCCACACGAAGACCGCCATCACCGCGCCCGCGATGACCACCACCGCCAGGGGCAGCCAGTCACCCGTGAAGCTGAAGAGCCCGTTTTTCGAGGCGAAATCCCCGATGTAGCTTGCGATATAGGCCGAGACGAGGCCGATGAACATGGCGGTCATGGCCGCGTCGCCAAATCCTGCGAGCCCCGATCCGCCGGACTTTTTCGGCGTTTTGAGCTTATTCAGGTATTTTTTCGTAAAGAGCACCGAGAAGACCATGCCCCAGATGATGCAGAAGCTCATCAGAAGCGCGATGGTGGTGAAGGCCTCATAGGTCATGGCGGAGGCGGACAGCCCCGGAAGACCGACCGCTTCGGCGGCGGCTTCGGCCACCTGCGTCTCATAATGGAGCGCGCCGATCACCGACAGTCTGAGCCAGGGAAGCGGCGTGCCGAGGCTCCCCGAAAGGGCGATGACGCCGAGGAGAATGCCGACACTCGGCAGGATGGTGAAGGTGGCACTGGAGGTGATCGTGCGCTTGAGTCTGGTCTTGTCCATGCCGATGGCGATCCCCGCCCGGTAGGCGCGGATCATAAAGAACACGCAGAGAGCGGCGACAAACAGAATGATCACGCCGCAGACAAGATACATCGGCGCACTGCTGAGAGTCTGGAGAACCGACATAAAAATACATCCTTTCCCGATAAATATGTTATTATTCTACAACACCGGGGAGAAAAAGGCAAGAGGCCGCCGTAAAATGCACCCAACCCTGTCATTCCGAGCCAGCGCCGCAGCTTTGGCTGTGGCTATAAGCCAGTCTCCTATAAAAGGAATGACGGATTGCCACAACCAATCTGCGGATTGGTTTCGCAATGACAGACGCATTTTGC
>JAKSPX010000256.1 GCA_024404415.1 Clostridia bacterium
TGTCCATCGTGTGCGTGGGCTGAGTCATGGAACTGCTGTGGCTTTCCCGGCGGGAAACGGTCTTTGCCTCCACCGTGAGGCGCGGCAACTGGCTGTTTTTATGCCGTTCACGGAGGACGGAAACGAAGACGGCGATCACACAGCCGACGATAAACAGGGAAACAACTGAAAAAAGAATGCTGAATATACTGAAACCGGTGTACATCATAATTCTTCCCCGGACGCCTTTCACGCCCGCTCCTTTGGTTATAAGACGAAAGGAGAAAGGATTTGTTCCTTTATCCGCGCAGAACGCAGATTTATTCATGGCAGTATCTTCAATGAATGAAATCCTCGCTGCGTTCGGATGAAATCAACCTTCGTTGATGAAATCCGACGATGCCGGATGAAATCATCCCCTGTGAAAACAGGGGATGATGATTTATAGTCCGATGGCCTTTTGAATCTCTCCGGCCAGCACGCGGTAGCCCTCCTCGGTGAAGTGGAGGCCGTCGTTGGGCTGGTAGCGCCACTCGCTCGCGGGGGAGAATTTCGGATTGCGGAAAAGGTCGATGAGCGGGAGGCCGGTTTCTTCGGCGTATTTTCTCACGAAGCAGGCCGCTTCGGTGACCTGCGGCATATACCCGCAGTTGGAGTAGGCGGGGTTGACCGTGGCGTTCGGCGACGTGGCGAGATAGACCTCGGCCTCGGGAGCCGCTTTGCGCACACCCTCGACCAGCTCCTTGTAGGCGAGGTTATCCGGCGTGTCGCCATTTCGTGCCTGACCGCCGTTGGCACCGAGCATGATGACGATCTTGTCGGCGCCCTTCAGATCGAGGCCGCCTTCCTTGAACCATTTGAGCATATCCGAGGAGCGCCAGCCGCATTTGCCGAAGTTACGCACCTCCGCGCCGGTCGCCCGGGCGAGAAAATAGGGGTAATTTTCCTTGTGGACGTTGGCGATGCCGCTCTTGCCGGGCACGCCGTAATCGCCCTCGGTGAGGCTGTCGCCGATGCAGCAGATGGTCATAGTGGGTGATCTCCTTGATAACAGAAGTTTTTAGTGAGAAGTCAGGAGTGAGGAATGAGGAGTGACATAGCCGCCTCCCCCGTGTCATTCTGAGGCCGCAGGCCGAAGAATCTTTCCTCCGGGATTGGCGAAAGGATTCTTCACTTCGTTCAGAATGACAGGGATGGTGCTGAATGGCTAAATCGCTTCATTTCAGGAACGTGCGGTAATCCTCAAGGTTCTTTCTGAGAAGCGTCGGGGTGTCGAGGCCGTAGGGGCACTTGGAGGCGCAGGCGTTGCAATGGAGGCAATCCTCGATCTTCTCCATGTTCTTCTGCCAGGTCTCGGAGAGCCAGTTGCCCGTCGGGGCGCGGCGGAGCATGAGGGACATGCGGGCGCAGTTGTTGATCTCGATGCCGACCGGGCAGGGCATGCAGTACCCGCAGCCACGGCAGACGTTGCCGACCAGCTCCTTGCGGTCCTTTTCGATGAGCTCCTTGAGTTCTCCGTCGAGCACCGGGGCATTTTCCTGATAGGAAAGGAATTCGTCAAGCTCGGATTCCCTCTGGATGCCCCAGATGGGCAGGGCGTTTTCTACCGTGGCGAGGTAGGCGTAGGCCGCGGCGGAATTGGTGATGAGGCCGCCGGAGAGGGCCTTCATGCAGAGGAAGCCGACGTTTTTCTCCGCACAGAGCTTCACAAGCTCGAGGTCCTTGTCGCTTGCAAGGTAGGAGAAGGGGAACTGGAGGGTGTCGTAAAGGCCGGACTCCACCGCTTCACGCGCGAGGTGGATGCGGTGGTTGGTGAAGCCGATGAAGCGGATCTTGCCCTGCTTTTTGGCTTCCAGCATGGCTTCATAAAGGCCGGTGCCGTCGCCGGGACGGGGAACGAAGGTCGGGTTGTGGAACTGGTAGATGTCGATGTAATCGGTCTTCATGCGGCGGAGACTGGTTTCGAGCTGATCCCAGAAGTCTGCGACCGTGAATTTATTGACCTTGGTGGAGATGAAAATGTTTTTTCGCACGTCCGAGAGGGCGTAACCGATCTTTTCTTCGCTGTCGGTGTAGCCGTGGGCGGTGTCGAAGAAGTTGACGCCGTTTTCGTATGCTTTGCGGAGGATGACCTTGGCGGTCTCCATGTCGGTGCGCTGGATGGGGAGGGCGCCGAAGCCGTTTTTGTTGACGGTGATGCCGGTGCGGCCTAAGGTGACTTTGAGCATGATCTTTTTTCCTTTCGATTCCTTATTTTGAATGTAGTATAGCATGGAGGCAGGGGAATGTCAAATAGTGAGGAGGGAGGAGTTAGGAGTGAGGAGTCGCACAATCTTCGGAAGGCTCTCCCTTCGGGAGAGCTGTCGGCGGAGCCGACTGAGAGGGCTGGAAGGCAGTCATTTATTGCTTGATGCATCCGATAAGGACGGTGCGTTGCCCTCTCAGCCAGCCCTACGGGCTGTCAGCTTACAGGCCTTCGGCCTACCCTCTTCCGTCGCAAGCGACGGCATCCCCCAGAGGGGGAGCCTTCCGGGATGGCACTGAAATGCTTCCTGCACGCTATACAATTTTAACGAAAACCCTTGCAATTTTCAAAGAAGTATGGTACAATAAAACCAACCCAAAGAAAGGAAGCGATTCTATGAAAATCACCATCAACGACAAAAAGCTCTCTGTCAATGAATGGACCCGCAACCGCATCGACCAGAAGCTCACCAAGTTGGATCGGTATTTCAAATCCGACGCGGAAGCGACTGTCCGCCTGACCGAAGAACGCGGCCGCTACACGGCTGAAGTCACGGTCAACGCCAACGGCATGGTCTATCGCGCGCAGGAAAAGAGTGGGGATGTGATCGCTTCATTTGACGGCGCGGTCGACGCCATCGACCGCCAGATCCGCAAAAACAAGACCCACCTCGAAAAGAGACTGCGCGAGGGCGCTTTCGAGAGAGGCGCGGCTGTTTCCACCGCCGAACCGGAAGAACCCGAGGAGACCTACAATATCGAGCGCGTCAAACGCTTCGTCCTGCGTCCCATGACCCCGGAGGAAGCCATCCTGCAGATGAATATGCTCGGCCACAAGTTCTATGCCTTCCGCAATAGCTCAGACGCGAACGCCTATTCCATCATCTACGCCCGCGAGGACGGCGGCTACGGCCTGATCGCCAGCGAAGAATAAAAAGATATCCATAATTAAGGGACGCTCAAAAGAGCGTCCCTTTTTTCGTGAAGAGGTCAGAAGTTTACATAGGGAACGGATTTGATAT
>JAKSPX010000257.1 GCA_024404415.1 Clostridia bacterium
GTCATCGTCGGCAAGGCCTTCCCGTGCGGCGAATCCCCGGCAAGCAAGATCATCACCACCGCCGAGATGGATACCCTCAACCAGTTCGGCGCATTGGTCACCAACGGGCAGGAGGAGCTTGCCTCCCTTGCTTACCTCATCACCATGCGCTTCATGCTGGAAAACGGCAAAATCGTCGCCGAAAACGGTGAAAGATTCCAGAACGGCCTGCGCAAAGTGATGGAAAAACACCCCGACGTCATCCTGAACATAGAGGGGTATCAGTACCTTTCCTCCTTACATTTCCGTTCGGTCGACGCGGCCGCCGCCTTCGCTTCCGAAATGAAAAAGCGCGCCATCGACGCGAGCGCCCAGATCTACAAGGCGCACTGCCTGCCCGCCGTTCTGATGAAGCCTCCGATCATCTCTACCCCTGAAACGGTGGGCTTTATCGTCGGCGTCATCGACGAAATCCTGACGAAGTGAGGAAAATACCATGTTTGGGATCAACCTGACCGATTACGATAAAAAAGTCTACGAGGAAAAGCTCGCGGATTTCCTGCCCGACAAGATCGTCGACTGCCACATCCACCTCTCGCTTCTCGACCAGCTCATCGACGACCCCGATAACCACAAGGGACTCGTCACCTGGCCCTCCCTCGTCGCGCCCGACATGACCATTGAAGATATGGAGGAATCCTACCTGCAGATGTTCCCGGGTAAGGAAGTCAAGGCCGTTCTGATGGGGAGTCCCACCTGCGAGCTTCCGAAGACCAACACCTACGCGCTGGAATGCGCGAAGAGCCGCGGCGTTCCGGCCTTCTACTGCACCAAGTGGAATACTCCCGTGGAGGAGATCGAAAAGGCGCTGAAAGACGGTTTCTCGGGCATCAAGCCCTACCTCAACAATTCCCCGCTCTACATCCCGCGGAATGAGGTCCGCATCTTCGATTTCCTCACCCCGGAGCACATGGCCTATATGGATAAGGTCAGCGGAGTCGTCATGCTCCACATTCCGCGCTCCCTGCGCTTAAAGGACCCGGTGAATCTCGCGCAGATGCTTGAGATCAACGAAAAATACCCCCACGCCAAGGTCATCATCGCCCACGTCGGCCGCGCCTACGTCGAAGAGGATTTCGGCAACGCCTTCGAAGTTTTGAAGGACGCGAAGAACCTTTATTACGACTTCACCGCCAACACCCTTGACCGCGCCATGGAGGAGGTCATCCGCATGGCGGGTCCCAGACGCGTGCTCTTCGGCTCGGATATGCCCATCACCAAGATGCGGATGTACCGCATCGACGCGGGCGGTTACTATGTCAACGTCGTGCCGCGCGGACTCTATGGAGACGTTTCCTACGACAAAAATATGCGCGAGACCGACGAAAAGGACATCACCATCTTCATGTACGAGGAGCTGATGGCCTTCCGCCGTGCAAGCGAGAAGCTCGGGCTCTCCAAAGAAGACGTCGCGGACATCATGTGCCACCACGCCGAGCGGGTGTTTGACTGCAGATTCTTTTGATTCATTATCAGCGCCTCACGGCTTTCTATGAATCCATCGCTCAGAATTTTAAAAAGGACGGCTTCGAGGTCGTCCGCACCCCCATCCTCACCCTGAAGGATCAGTTTGAAAAGGCGATCAAGGGCTACGAGGACGCGGGCTGTGACTGCATCGTGACCTGGCACGCCGCCTATTCGCCGTCTTTGGAATCCTCCGACGCGCTTGCCAAGACCGCCCTCCCCATCGTGGTCCTGGACACCACCGACACTTATGAGTTCTCCTCCCCCGACGACATCAATTTCTGCCACGGCATCCACGGCGTGATGGATATGACCAACCTCTTAAAGCGCAACGGCAAGAAGTACGCCATCGCAGCGGGCTTCTACCCGGGCTCCGACGTGGTGACCCGCGCCGAGGGCTACGTCCGCGCCGCCGTTGCCGCGACGTCTCTCAAGGGTACCAAGACCGGCACCATCGGCGGAAGCTTTGAGGGCATGGGCGACTTCCTCGTCTCAAACGTTGAGCTGGAAGCCTCCTTTGGCGCGAGCATCGTCGTTTCCGAAAAAGAAGAGCTGGACGCTCTCCGCGCCGCTCTCTCCGAAGACGAGATCAAGGCCGAAATGGAAAAAGACCTCGCCCGCTTCACCCTTCCCCAGCCGCTTGATCCCGCTTCCCACCGTCGGACGGTCGCCGACTGCCTCGCCGTGCGCCATTGGATCGAAAAGCACGGTCTCTCGGCCTTCACGGTCAACTTCACCAAGATCGGCCCCGACTACGGCATGAACATCATGCCCTTCATGGAGGCCTGCAAGGAAATGGAAGCCGGCATCGGCTACGCGGGTGAAGGCGACGTCCTCACCGCCACTGTCACCGGCGCTCTGATCCGCGGCTTCGAGAGTGCTTCCTTTGTTGAAATTTTCTGCCCCGACTGGAAAAACGACCTCATCCTCATCAGCCACATGGGCGAATACAACCTTGCTTTGACCGCCAAGCCCTCCGAGATGCAGGAGATCGACTTCGTCTTCGGTCACGCCGAAAATCCGGTTGTCACCTACGGGCTTTACAAGCCCGGCGACGCGGTGTTTGTGAACGTTTACCGCGACGACAAGGGCTTCCGCATGCTCCTCGCCCCGGTCACCATGGTCAACAAGGAGACCGACGAATTTGCGGGAACCGTGCGCGGCTGGATCAAGCCCCCGGTACCGGTCGGCGAGTTCCTGGAAAGAATCAGCACGGCGGGCGTCACCCACCATTCCTCCCTCGTCTACGGCGCGTCGGTCGAAGCGCTTATGCACTTCGGCAAGATGCTCGCTCTGCCCGTCACGGTGGTGAAGTAAACGATTTAGCATGACAAGGCTCTCCCTCCGGGAGGGCTGGCATTTGAGTCGCAAATGACTGAGAGGGTTGGAAGGCACCCGGTATAAGCTCTAAGCTTCTTGTCGGCTTTTGCCCTCTCAGTCATGACTGCGTCATGACAGCTCTCCCATAGGGAGAGCCTTATTAGTTTCTGCAAATATTATTCAAGAATCTCTCTGATCGCCTTTTCCGCCGCGATCACCTCGTCGTGGAATTCCGAGGCGGGGACGCGGAGGGCGCCGTGGCTCAGGATGATGATCTGTTCGAGTCCGTCCGAGGTCGCCACGCGCACGCGGTGGCGTTTACCGAGCTCGCGGGTGACCTTTTCGATATACATATCGGCGGTCTCGGCCTCCTTGGTGTAGACCACGGCAAGGTCGCCGTAATACTCCATCGAGC
>JAKSPX010000258.1 GCA_024404415.1 Clostridia bacterium
ATGCAGAAAGGCCTCGCTGCGGTCGGCATTACCTCCGACGCGGTCTTACTTGTGGAAGATACCACCCGCGAGAGCGCCAATGCCCTCATGACCGGGAACGGGTATATCGATCTCCTCATTCCGCGCGGCGGCAAGGGACTCATTCAGGCCTGCGTGAAAAACGCGACGGTGCCCTGCATTGAGACAGGCACCGGCATCTGCCACATCTATGTGGACGAAAAGGCCGATTTTGAAAAGGCTTTGAAGATCATCGAAAACGCCAAGACCGGCCGCCCCTCGGTCTGCAACGCGGCGGAGGTCTGCCTGGTGAACGAAAAGATCCTTCCGGATTTCATCCCGCTTCTTGAAAAGAAGCTCAACGAAAGAGAAAAGCCAGTCGAACTCCGCATGGACGAAAAATGCCTCGCTTTTGCGAAAAACGCCAAGGCGGCGGGCGAGGGCGATTTTGACACCGAATTTCTGGATTATATCCTCGCGGTCGGCGCGGTCAAGGACGTGGACGAAGCCATAGCACACATCGCCATCCATTCCACCGGCCACAGCGAAGCCATCATCACTGAGGATGCTTCGGCGGTGGAAAAATTCGTGAACGCGGTGGACAGCGCAGCGGTCTATATCAACGCTTCCACACGCTTCACCGACGGCGGCGAATTCGGCCTCGGATGCGAAATGGGCATTTCCACGCAGAAGCTCCACGCCCGCGGCCCGATGGGGCTTGCGGAACTCAATACCTATAAATACGTCGTCCGCGGCAGCGGACATATACGATAAAAAGAAGGGTGAAATATGAAGTATCAGGCCGGATTTATCGGCGCGGGGAACATGGGCGGCGCGCTCGCCTCCGCCGTTTATAAAGTGTCGAAAAACATCGCCGTCTGCGATCAGAATGGAAAACGCACGGCGGAATTCGTGAAAGCGCACCCCAAGGCGGGTGTCGAAAAACTCGAAAACCTCGTCCCCGAGGCGAGATTCCTCTGCCTCGGCGTGAAACCAAACGTCATTTTGGGCGTGGCGGAAAAGGTCGGGAGGCTGCTTGCCCCGGAAACCACGGTCGTCACCATGGCGGCAGGCGTGAGCCTTGCGGAGATCACCGGGAAGCTCGGGACGGAAAAGGTCATCCGCATCATGCCCAACACCCCGGTGGCGGTCGGGGAGGGCATGATCCTCTATACCGTGGCCTCCGGCGTGACCGAAGAAGATGAAAAAGCTTTCCTCGCCCTGACGGCAAAGGCGGGGACGCTTGATAAGATCGACGAAAAGCTCATCGACGCGGCAGCGGCGCTCTCCGGATGCGGCCCGGCCTACGTCTATATCTTCGCCGAGGCGCTGGCCGATGGAGCGGTGCGCTGCGGGCTTCCACGCGACAAGGCGCTTTTGTACGCTAAGCAGACCATCCTCGGCAGCGCAAAGATGATGAAGGAAAGCGAAAAGCACCCCGAAGCGTTGAAAGACGACGTCTGCTCGCCCGGCGGAACCACCATCGAGGGCGTTCTGGCGCTGGAAGAAAACAAGTTCCGCTTTGCCGCGGCATCGGCTGTCACGGCGGCTTACGACAAGACCGCGAAGCTCAAGAAGTGAGGAAAGTTTGAAAGATAAATCTTTCAAACGGCACAAATGAGAGAGGAATGATTATCAAAATGAATCAGGCCATTCATTCGGAAAAAGCCCCCGCCGCCATCGGCCCGTATTCGCAGGCCATTCTTGCGGGGAACACCTTATATATCTCCGGCCAGATCGCCCTTTCCGGCGAGACCGGGGAGCTTGTAGGCGCGGACATCGAGACCCAGACCCGAAAGGTGCTCACCAACATCGGCTATATCCTTCATGAGGCGGGCTTTGACTACACGGATGTGGTGAAGACCACCGTTTTCTTAAAGGATATGGGTGAATTCGTTGCGATGAACGGGGTCTATGCCTCCTTCTTCAAGGAGCCTTATCCTGCCCGCGCGGCCATTGAGATCGCCGCCCTCCCGAAGGGCGCAAGGGTGGAGATCGAGGCCGTCGCCGTAAAATAAAAGAATAAAAAGATCGGCACGCCCGACCTCGTTTCTTTGGAAACGTTGGTCGGGCGTGTGTTTATGTGGCGTGTATTTTACTTCTCGATTCTGACGATCGGCCAGAAAGCTTCGCCGTCGCGCAATATCAGAACCTCCCTCGTCGTATTGACTGTGCAGGCGTATAGCTCAATGTCGGTTTCCCCGCTCGCTTCTACATAGTCGGCAACCCCACCGTCAAGCTTCATGAATGCCAGATGCTCACCGATCAGATCTTCGGTGACGGTCTCCGGGAGACCGACGGCTTTGCATTCTTCCGGCGAGATCAGCGCGATATAGATTTTGTCATTGTAAAGGGTCGCTACGCCGCTGGCCGCGGAATCATTCGGCGTCAGGACGGGTGCTTTATCTTTCCCGAAAGCAAACGCTCCGACCAGAATCAGACACAGACATGCCGCGAGGGCAGCCCATTTGACCCATCTGCGCCGGGCTTTCTTTGCGGTAGGAACCGCTTCTTCAATGTGTTTTTCATCGATGTCGTTGAAAAGCCGCAATAAGCGTTCATTTTTCATCATAACAGAATTCCTTCTTTCTCCAGCGTTTTTCTGAGCTTTTCCCGCGTGCGGTAAAGCGCGACCGATACCTTGTTTTCGGTAAAACCAAACTCCTCTGCGATTTCTTTGATGGGACTCATGTACCAATAGCGGCGGACAAAGATCTTCCGGGTCTCCCTTGGGAGCCCTTTGAGAAAACGGTCAAGCGCGTCACGGATGAGCGCGTCCTCGGTGACTCTTTCCGTATCCTCAGAGGAGGGGACACACTCGGCGAGCTCATCAAGCGCGAGCGGAACTTCTCCGTTTCCGCGCTTTTCTGCCGAGAGCTTTTCCCACCGATTCAGGGAGAGGTTGCGGGTGATCTTCCCGAGAAAAGTGCGCAGGTTATTGGGCTTCGCGGGCGGGATTGCGTTCCACGCGCGGAGATAAGTGTCGTTTGTGCATTCCTCTGCCTCCTCGTCGCTTTTCAGGATCGAATAAGCGACGGCGCGGCAGTATCTTCCGTATTTCTCGGAGGTTTGGGATATGGCTTCCTCGGAGCGATCCCAATAGAGCGCTATGATCTTTTCGTCATCCATACCGCGGGACTCCTTTCGTGATTTCAAGGCCTTTCACCCATATACACCGGGAAGAGGAGGGAATCCTTACAGACTTTGAACGAATTCA
>JAKSPX010000259.1 GCA_024404415.1 Clostridia bacterium
CGGTACTCTCCCTCGCCACCACCGAAGAGAAAGGTGCGCGTTACGCCGACCATAAGGTCGTGAAAGAAGCCTACGATTCCGTCGGCGATACCTTCCTCGTGGACTACGTCCGCGTATTCGACGCGGAATAACCGCATATCAATAAGCGGCCGCACCAAATCAGGTGCGGCCGCTTTATGTTGTTTCTTAATAGGTCCTTACATGACGAAGCCGAGCACGATGTAGAGGATCGCCGACGCACCGGCGCAGATCGCCGCGTAAGGCATCTGCGTTTTGACGTGGTCGATGATGTCACAGCCGGTAGTCGCGCAGGACATGATGGTGGTATCCGAAATCGGGGAGCAATGGTCGCCGAAGATGGAGCCGCCGAAGAGTGCGCCGCCAACGAGCGGAATGCTGCTGCCCATGTTGATGGCCATCGGGAAGCAGATGACCGCCATGATGGCCATGGTGCCCATGGAGGTACCGGTCGCAAACGAGAGGATCAGGCAGAGCAGGAAGGTGAGGAACGGGAGAAGTGCCGGGGAGAGAATGCCGGAGAAGATGGAGGTGAGGTAGTTGCCGGTGTCAAGGCTCTTGACAAGGTTACCCATGGTGAAGCCGAGGAGCAGGATAGCGGCGACGGAGAGCATGGAGCTCATGCCCTTGAAGGCCTCGTTGATGACCTTTTCCACCGTGAAGAGCTTTTCGGCCACGCACATGACGCACATGGTGAGCAGCGCGAGGATGCAGCCCCAGAGGAGAGCCTGCATACCGGCGCCCTTGGTGGGATCGCCGTTGCCGGTGATCATCAGAACCGCGATGATAACGACGATGAGAACGCCGAGCGGGATGAGCATATTCTTGGCGCGCGGCTTGGCTTCGGGGACCTTTTCCTTGGAAGCGGAAAGCTGGATGCCGTGGCCCGGCTCGTCCAACTCGCCGGTCTCACGGGCGCGCTTTTCGGCCTTCTTCATGGGGCCGATGTTGATATTGAAGAGGGATACCGCCAGAGCGCCGAAGACGGCGATCACGCAGTAGAAGTTCAAGGGGATGGACTTGATCAGCATGGTGATCGCATCCTCTTCCGCAACGCCGCCGGAGGTGAAGTAACCGGTCATGGCGGCGAGCCAGCCGCTTAACGGCAGGAGCACGCACCACGGCGTGGAGGTGGTGTGGATGAGGAAGGCGGCCTTTTCATGCGGCACCTTCAGAGCGTCGTTCACGGGACGGGAGACCGAGCCGGTGACCATGCAGCTTAATGAGCCGGAGGTGAAGATGATGATGCCGAGGAGCCAGGTAAAGAAGCAGGCACCGCGCTCCGACTTGATGAGCGCGCGTTTTTTCAGCATGACCTGCGTGAAGCCGTCAATGCCGCCGGAGACCTCGATCAGGTGGATCAGAGCACCGATCAAAAGGAAGGAAATGAGCACGACCGTGTTGCCGTTGCTCTCAAAGGTGTGGATGAAGCTGTAAAAAGCCTCATTGACGCCGCCGAAAATATCGCCGCCGCACATGACCATGGAGCCGCAGAAAATACCCAGCATCAGGGATACAAACACGTTCTTCGTGATCAGCGCCAGCGCGATCGTCAGAAGCGGGGGAACGACGGACCAAAAACCGTATTCCATTGTTTCTTTCTCCTTTATCTTTATTTATCTTATCACTTGCGTGTGATAATTCACTTGCGAATGGACTTTCCGAGGTCGCCGCGGACGATCTTACAGTCTTTCGCGGCGATTTCGCCCGCGATGAAGACGTAATCAATGCCCTGCGGTGCCACCACCGGCTCCCGGAAGCTTGCGCCGTCTTTGATCTTTTCCGGGTCGAAGATCACCACGTCCGCGTCGGCTCCCACGTTCAGGCGGCCTTTATTCTCAAGCCCCAGCTTTTCCGCGGGCATCGCCGTCATCTTATTGATCGCGTCATAAAGTCCGAGCTTGCCTTTTTTCACGAATTCCGCGAGAAGTCTGGGGAAAGCGCCCGCCGCTCTCGGATGGCCCTGCCCGTGATTCATGATGCCGTCGCTCCCGAGCATGACGTTCGGGTGCCGAAGCGCCATATCCACCTCGGAATCCACCATGACGTAACAGACGGTCATGCAGTTGGGGTTATTCTTGCGTTCTTCCTCGAAGATCTCCTTGGTGCAGCGCTGACCCTTGTATTTGCCCTCGCAGAGTTCCAGCACGTCGTAATCGCAGTGGTAGCGATCCAGCCAGCCGTCATCATACGAAGTGGAGCCGAGATGGGTCGAATAGGCGTAGTAGGGATAGCAGTCGCAGCTCACGTCCAGACCGTTCATTTTGTTTTCGTCGATCATCGCAAGGAAACGCTCCATCTGCCCGAAACCGGCCATGGAGCCGATGTGCGAGACCTCAACGGGGATCCCGAGCGTCCGTCCGACGTCCAGAAGCTCCTCCGCCGCCATAAAAACGCCTTCCGCGTCGTCGCGTATGTGGGCGGCGACCATCTTGCCGGATTTTTGGCACGGCGCGGCAGTGGTCAGAAGCTCATCCCGGTCGAGTCCCGGCACGTAGCGGATGCCGTAGGAAACACCCATGCAGCCGCGATCCAACGCCTTTTCGATAGCCAGAGCCATTTTTCCCTTCTGTTCCTTTGTCGCGGGGCCGTATTTGTCCTTCGCACCCGCCGCTTCGCGGAACCACTGGTGTCCCGCCATCATGCCGACGTTGACCGCAATGCCGTCGCGGTCGACGATGTCGAGGTAATCCGCGGGGTCACAGCAGTTTTCGCCGCAGTTGCCGCCGATAGCGGTGGTCACGCCCATGCGGAGCATGCAGTTGAAAATGGATTTCTCTTCGTCGTGATAGATCTTTCCGTCGGCTTCCACCGGGTCTTCGTGCATGTGGATATCCACGAAGCCGGGGCAGACGATCTTTCCCTCGGCATCGATCACCTGATCCGCCTCGGGCTCGTCTTTCGTGACGGAGGCGACCTTGCCTTCATCGAGGAGTATATTCAGTTTGGAAAATACGTGATTTGCGGGGTCGATCAGAAGACCGTTTTTGATGAGTACCTTCATTGGTTTCTCCTTTCAGAGCGTCAACTCTTCGTCGGTGATCTCGCCGCGGCAGACAATATTGGTGGGCCCGGTCAGGAAAATGCCGTCGATCCGGTCGCCCGTGTGTTCTATGTCGATGAAAAGGCGTCCGCCCTTCATATCCACTTCGATCCCTTTGCCCTTCACCTTGCCGAGCAGGGTCAGG
>JAKSPX010000026.1 GCA_024404415.1 Clostridia bacterium
GGAGCTTTTTCACCTCGGGGTTGAAGCGATACATGTAGCCGGTCTGGAAGACGAGGTTCTTTTCCTTGACCATGGCAATGAGCTTCTCGAAATCGGGGAGTACGCAGCCGCCCGGCTTATCCATCTGGATGGCAAGGCCTCTCTCCGCCGCCATGAGGGCGTATTTGGTGAGGTTGGTCTCGCTGGTCTCGATGACGACGGCCTCGAGGCCCGGGGTGTCGAGCAGCTCCTCGACCGTCATCGGGTTCGTCTCGCCCTTGTAAACGTACGTCGTCTTCAGTTCCTTGACCGTCATCGGGGTGTAGCCTTCGTATGCCTGAGGCGCGACGTTGGTCTCCCCTTCCGGGATGGCATAACCGACCAGATCAAAGATATCGGACTGTTTTTTCAAGCTACCGAACGCGGATGACGCATGATCGTGTTCCGCGCCGATCTGTGCGACTTTGATTTTTCTCATAATGATATCATTCCTTTCTCATTTGTGCCTATCAAAGCGATCTCCAGTCAAACTGTACCAGCGGGAAGGATTTCTCGGTGGCGAGGCGGTGATAGACCTCAGGGGCTTCGGCGGGCGAATGGGTCTCCTCGACGAATTTCGAGAGAGCGAGTCTGCCGAGGCGGTAAAGACGCATTTCGGCGAGGACGTCGTCGCGCGTCGTCCAGTAACCGGCGGCGGATTCCTGCGTCGGGCGGGCATTGGTGTGCGCGCCGACCAGCGTGATTCCCGGGCCGTGGACCTTATGATAATAGTCGATGGTGAAATCGGAATGGCGGGTACAGCCGAGGAGCGCCACGCGGCCGAATTTGGCCAGGACGGCCAGCACCTGATCCAGCGCCTTGCCGATGCCGGTGACCTCAATAGCAACCTTGGCGCCGCCGGAGGTGACTTCCTTGACCTTTTTCACAAAATCGGGGTCGTTCGGATCGAAGGCATAATCCGCGCCGAGTTCCAAAGCCTGCTGACGTTTTTCCTCCACCGGGTCGACGGCGATGACCGGCGCAGCGCCCGCGAGACGCAGGAAGACGATGGCGAATTTGCCGAGCACGCCCTGTCCCATGACGATGGCGGGCTCGCCGAATTCGAGGCGGCACTTGCGGATGGCGGCCATCGGGAAGGTGCCGATGTGCCAGAGGGCCGCTTCTTCAAACGGGACGTCATCCGGGAGCAGATAGGCGTTGCCCTCCGGGATGACAACATACTGACGGTGGAGCGTCCAGGACATCCCCACGCGGTCTCCGGGTTTCAGGGAGGTCACGCCCTCCCCCACGGCTTCAACCACGCCCGCGGTGCTGTAACCCGCGCGGCGCGGGAAGACGGCGACTTCACAGTCCTCCATCCTGGTGGAAATGTTCTTTTCGCCGATCAGATTGGCGCGCTCGGTGCCGCTGCTGATGGTGGATACGGCGACTTTGACGAGTACCTGACCCGGGCCGACGGCAGGGATGGCTTCCTCGAGAAGCTCCGCGACGCCGGGGGCGGTGAACACGATGCTTTTATTCATAAAGATGACCGTCGCTTTTGTTTTTGCAAAAGCCCTTTCACTTTATTGGAAGGGATCCTTCCTATGTGTATTTTAGCAGATACCGCGTGATTTTGCAAGCTTCAGGGAAGGAAATCGGCCTCCTGCGCGACCCACGTTTCGTAGGGAAGCAGATCAAGATCCGCCCCGGTCTCATAAAGCCTCACACGGAGGACAACATTGCCTTTTCGGAGGAGCACCGACGGGAAATGCAGCTCGTCCCGGTAGCCAAGCACCTGATCGGCAGCGACCTCCGGCAGGATCAGTTCTTCAAAGCTCTTCTTGTGTTCGGTACTGAAGGAGAGCTCATGAAAGAGCCATTTGGCGAGGAAGGGTGAACGCAGCTCATGATACTCGACATAGAGCCCGCCCGAAAAGACCTTTCCGTCCGGGAGCGTGACCTCCGCCGCCTCGTCGTATGTGATGAGGCGCGGCGCGAGCCAGTCAGACCATTCCCGGACTTCGTTGGTGAATCCATAGGGCAGCAGGCGATAGTCCCCTTCCGGGAAGAAATCCGCAGACGTCGCAAAGGGAGGATCGGTCTGATAATCTTCAAGGGCGATCTTATTCTTTTCCAGCACCGAATCGCTCCATTTTCCGAGGAAAACGCAGATATACGCAATGACTGTGACCCATTTGGCGATGCGCCAGAGGGCAAGCCATCTGCCGCGTGCTGTGAAATTTCCCGGTTCTATCCCCCTTTTTATCCGGCAGAGGTGGACGATCTTGGCGATTTCCCCGCCGACAAGTAAACCGAAAAGGGTAAGTCCCGCAAGGACAAAGGGTGTCCCACAGGCGAGCATGGTGGAAAGCCATGGGAGCCGCAGACCGACAAGCACAAGAAATTCACACAGGGTCAGAGCGACGTCCGACACGATGCGCTTTCTCACCGCTTTGAGCGCGATATCGCGCACCTTTTCATCGGTATCCAGTTCCGGGGCCTGCTCGTCCCCGGTCCTGTAAATAAAGAAATCGCCCCATCTCGCGACGTACTCCCAGCCTTCCGCACGGGCCAGTTCCTTTTCCTCCTCATCGGGTTCCCCACCGTTCGGAGCCAGAATCCCCGGCTTTTCGAGCGAGGCACGGAGACGATATCGCAGAGTTCGCGCCTCGCCTTTTTCAAAAAGGGCAAAGCCGAATAAAACGCCGTCCGTTTTGAGGTGCCACCCTTTTTCCGCCATGTAAATGAGCCACGCTTCCATCGCTATGGCCGCGCAAGGCTCGCACGGAATCGCAAAAATGCGTTTTTTCATTCTTCTCTCCCTCTTTCTGCGTCGTCAAGGCAGGCTTTCAGGCGCTTTAGTTCATCCTGATACATTATCCTTCCCTCTTCTGTAATCGTGTAGGTGCGTTTCCTGCCCTCCACTGCCGTTTCGCGGATGAACTTCTCCTCCTCGAATTTGGCAAGGATGGTGTAGAGAGTCGCGGGCCCCAGCCTGACGCGCTTTCCGCTCCGTTTTTCCACGGCGGACGCAATGTCGCTTCCGCACTTTTCCCCCGTGTCAAGCGCCATCAGCACATAAAACATACTCTCGGTCAAGCCGTCAAATGCACGCCGCGGCAAGTCATCACCTCCCAATATCGTTTATTGATATCATTTAACGATATTATAGCAGATACCATTACTCTTGTCAACCGCAAAATGGGCTGTCACAAAATGCGTCTGTCATTGCGAACCCATAAACCAGTCTGCGGACTGGTTTGACGCCCGCAGACTGGTTGTGGCAATCCGTAATCTCCTCAAAGAGAAGCGGATTCCCACGCCAACGCTGCGGCGCTGGCTCGGAATGACAGAGATGTGAGCATTTTGTGACAGCCCATTTATTGGGGGATGTTATTTATCCTTCAAATTTCGGGACGACGACGCCGGAATAATCCCCGACCTCAAAGGAATTGCCATCGAGGCGGGTGATCTCTTCCTTATTATATAAGGAAAGGAATTCGTCGAGCGTGCCGATGACCGCGTGGCCGCATTCGCCCTCGCGGTAGTGCATGGGGACGATGGCCTTCGGAGCGATCTGATCCGCGATGGTTTTCGCGGTTTTCGCGTCGATGGTAAAGAAGCCGCCGACCGGGATGAGGAGCACGTCAACTCCCTTCAGCGCATCGACGAGCGCTTCGTCCGGGAGATGCCCGAGGTCGCCGAGGTGCGCTACGCGGAGGCCCTCCGCCGAGAGCACATGAATGACGTTCGGGCCGCGTTTTTTGCCGCCGACGTCATCGTGGAAGGAGGCAAGTTTGGTCACATCGAAGACGCCCTGCGGCTCATCGACCAGCTCCACGCCTTCAAGGAAAGCATGGTCGCCGTGGTCATGGCTCTTGAGGGCAAGACCGGCCGACGTATGCACCTCGCCGTAGCCGCGCACGCCGGTGAAGGGGTCGAGGACGACGCTTGCGCCGTTCGAGGTGATCTTGAAGCAGGATAAGCCAAGCCATTCGATTTTCATATTACAGCATTCCTTTCGTCTTTTGTCTTTTTCATTCTATCACACGCGGTGGCAAATGACAAGCGAGAAGGAGGAAATTCTGTCGATTTTCTTTGCAAATAGAGTCCGGGAGGTGTATAATCAATGAAGTCTTTCGCGGGAGTGATGTGAGATGAAAATCTTGAAAGAAGGAGCGTTTCAGCTGCTCGGACTCATAAAATGGTTGTTTTTCGCGCTGTTGGTCGGTGCGGCGGGCGGTGCGATCGGCGCGGGATTCCTATATGCCTTTCAGTTCGCCGTCCGATCCTTCGGGAAATACCCGTGGCTTTTATTCCTTCTTCCCCTCGCTGGCCTTCTGATCGTCGCCGCCTATCGCTTCGCCGGGCGCGAAAACGACGGCGGCACCAATGACGTGATCCTCGCGGTACAGTCGGGCAAGCCCGTCTCGCCGCTTGTGATGCCGCTTATCATCGTCTCCACCTTTCTCACCCACCTGACCGGCGGCTCGGCGGGTAAGGAAGGTGCGGCTTTGCAGATCGGCGGCTCGCTCGGCAATTCGGTCGGGCGGCTCTTCCACCTTGATGACGACGGGCGCAAGCTCCTTTCGCTCTGCGGCATGGCGGCCGTCTTCTCGGCAGTCTTCGGCACGCCGATCGCGGCGGCGCTTTTCGTCTTGGAATTCATCTCGGTCGGCGTGATCTTCTCCTCGGCTTTCCCTTCCGCCCTCCTCTCCGCCTTCGCCGCGTTGGAAGTGGCCGAACATCTGGGCATTTCGGAAAGCCCCTCCCCTGTCCCACCCATCCCCGCCATCGGCTTTACCTCGGTGGGTAAAACGGCACTTATAGCCATTGCGGCAGGTGTTGTGAGTATTTTCTTCTGTGTTCTGATGCACACAGCCGGTGAGTATTTCTCCAAGCTTCTCAAAAACCGCTTCCTGCGCGTCGCCGTCGGCGGCGTCCTTGTGATCCTCATGACGCTTCTGGTCGGTTCCCGGATGTACAACGGCTCCGGCAGTCCCGTCATTGAGATGGCACTGGCGGGCGAGAAGATCGTCCCGTGGTTCTTCCTCCTCAAGATGCTCTTCACCGCCGTCACGATCGGTTCCGGCTTCAAGGGCGGCGAGATCGTCCCGACCCTGACCATCGGGGCCACCCTCGGCGCCGTCCTCTCCCCGCTTCTCTCGCTCGACCCGATTTTTGGCGCAGCCCTCGGCATGATCGCCCTCTTTGCGGGTGTGACCAACAGCGTGGTAGCCTCGGCCATCCTCGGCGCGGAGCTCTTCGGTTTTGACGGCATCCTCTATTTCGCCCTCGCCGCAGCCGTCAGCTACGCCGTTTCGGGCAATTACAGCCTTTACCACACGCAGGAGATCTTCTTTCCGAAGGCCTCCGGCCGCATCTTCTCGCATTTTTCCGACTGGTTTTCATAAAATCCAACGCCCACAGAGCGATCTGTGGGCGTTTATCATTTTCCCGCCTCGTTTTTCATAGGAATGACTATCTTATTCCGACGAGGTGACACATGAGGGACTTTCTGGAGATCGGCGGAGTCGGCGGCCCGATCCTTTTCCTGCTTTCCGGCCTATATCTGACCTTTGCCACGGGGTTTATCCAATTCCGACGTTTTCCCGCCGCAATCCGGGCATTATTTACAAAAAGTGAGCCATCGGACGGCCTTTCTCCCGGGCGGGCGCTTTTCATTTCGCTCGGCGCGGTGATGGGTCCCGGCAACCTCGTCGGCGTTGCAGCGGCAGTAGCCTACGGAGGCCCCGGCGCGGTCTTCTGGATGTGGTTTTCCGGTGTGATCGGCATGGCGCTCCGCTACGCCGAGACGGCTCTCGCCGCAAAATACCGGGACGGCATGGGCGGCGTGATGCGGCGCGGATTGAATGCCCCCGGCCTTGCGCGGTTTTTCGTAACTGCCGGGGCGGTGACCTCGCTTCTCATGGCTGACCTCACCTCGTCGGGCGTGTTGGCACGGAGTCTGGAAAGCCATTTTTCCGTCCCGCCGCTTCTCACGGTATTTCTGCTCTCGCTTTTCACGATCCCGGTCATCCTCGGTGGGAGGGAACGCATTGCCGCCATCTCCCCCTTCCTTGTTGCGCTCATCACAGCTCTTTACCTCGTTTTGTCGTCGCTGATCCTCTTCCGCGCGCCTGATGAAGCCCGGATGGCCCTGCAAAGCATCCTTCACGACGCGTTTTCCTTCCGTGCGGCGGTTTTCGGGACGCTTCCCGCTGCCCTCCGGCACGGCATTGCCAAGGGGATCTATTCCAACGAATGCGGCATCGGGAGCGAGCCCGAGATTTCCGCCGCCTGTCCCGCCATCCCCCCTGCGCGTCAAGGAGAATGTGCCATGCTCGGCCCGTTTTTGGACACGGTGGTTTTTTGCTCGCTTGGCGGCGTCCTATGTGTCATGTCGGGCGAAAGCGCGCCGGAGCGGATGCTTCCCGCCGTATTCGAGCGTTTTTACCCACATTTCGGGGCATTTTTCATCGAGAGCATCCTCATTCTTCTGGTCTACGCGACGGTCATCTCGTGGTATTTCCCCGGAGAAAGCTTCGCCCGCTCGGCTTTCGGGGAAACCAATCTCCCCCTCTACCGCGCGGGCTATCTTCTGACGCCGCTTTTCGCGCCGTTTTTTTCGCTGGATGCGCTCTATCTCTTCTGTGACGCCTCGATCGCCCTGATGGCCTTTCCGTCGCTCGCGGCCATCCTGCTTCTATCCCCCGAGGTCATCCGGCTTTCGTTCAGAGGCGCTGGATGTGGAAGCCACCGTCGACGTTGAAGACCTCGCCGGTCGAGAAGGGGAAAGCGCCGCTTGCAATGGCCGAGACAGCCTTGCCGATGTCCTCCGGGAAGCCCCAGCGCTTGATGGGCGTCACGCCGCCTGCGATGAGGCGGTCGTATTTTTCGGTGACCTTGCTCGTCATATCGGTCTTGATGATGCCCGGGCGGATCTCATAGACGTTGATGCCGTATTCCGCGAGGCGGTCCGCAAACAGGGTGGTGACCATGGAGATACCCGCCTTGGCAATGCAGTATTCGCCGCGGTTGGTGGAGGATGTATAGGCCGACATGGAGCTGATGTTGACGATCATCGGGCGCGGGCGATCGTCCGTAAGGCGCGCGATCATGTAATTCGCGGCGCGCTGGCACATGAAATAGGTACCGCGGAGGTTAGTGCCCACGACGTAGTCAAAATTCTCCTCGTCGGATTCCAAAATGTCGGCGCGCGTCTTGGGCGCGACACCGGCGTTGTTGACGAGCAGATCGAGCACGCCGATTTCTTCACTAAGGTATTGAAAGAGCTTATCCTGCTCCTCGGTTTTGGAGGAATCACAGCGGAAATAGGAGGCGTTTTCGCCCAGTTCCTTAAGCGCCGCGTCGGCTTCGGGGCTGACGCCGGTGATGACGACGCGGTAGCCGTCCTCGATCAGCTTTTTGGCGATGCCGAGGCCGATACCCCGTCTGCCGCCGGTGACAACTGCAGTTTTCATAATTCTACATTCCTTTCGGTCAGATTTCTTCGGCAATGGCGAAGAGCGCTCCGAGAAGAAAATCCGGCACGCTTTCGCATCTCAGAATGCGCGGGCCGAGAGAGAGAGAAGCCAATCCCGCCGCACGCGCCTTTTCGACTTCCTTTTCGGTGAAGCCGCCCTCGCTCCCGATGAGGAAGGCGAGTTCTCCGCGCTTCTCCTCAAAGAGAAGCCTTCGGATATACGTTCCAAACTTCTCCTCTTCGTGTTCATAGAGGATAGCGCCGCCGATCAAAGCGGCTTCACGCACGGCTTCATCAAAGCTCACCACGTCGGAGACCTCCGGCGGGCAGGCTCTGCCGCACTGTCCGGCCGCATCATGGGCGATCTTGTTCCATCTTTCGGTCTTTTTGCCCTTTTCCGGGCGTGAAACGCAATTCTGCGAAATAAAGGGCACAATGCGATAAGCCCCGCACTCCACGCTCTTCTGGATCATGGTCTCGGTCTTGTCGCCCTTGGCGGCGGCGATGAAGAGGGTGACCTTTAGCTGCGGCTCCCCCTCCGAGCGGGAAATGCCGGTTCTCTCCAACTCGACGGTCTCCTTTGTGAAACCGACGATGGTGTAGGCATGGTCGTTCCCGACGCCGTCGGCAATGACCACCTTTTCGCCCACGCGGGCGCGCAGAGAGCGCGAAAGATGGCGGGCATCCTCTCCCTCCAGAAAAACACGTTCTCCGAGTTTTTCTGGGGGCATAAAGAATTTCGGCATATTATCTCCCTTTTCGTCTGTTATTCGGCCGGTTGGGGGGTGATCTCTTCACAGGCGCCGGCTCGCGGTCGGAAATGAGGCACTCCGGCTTATGGCCAATGAGGTCCTTCCTGCCGCACTTCAGAAGCGCCTTTTTGACCAGCTGATAGTTTTCCGGGCGGTCCCATTGGAGAAGCGCGCGCTGCATGGCCTTTTCCTCCGGGTCGGTCGGCACGTAGACCTCCTTCATGGTGCGTGGGTCGATGCCCGTGAAGTACATGCAGGTGGAGATGGTGCCGGGCGTCGGGTAGAAATCCTGCACCTGCTCGGGGTGGCGGCCAACCTTGTGGAGGTACTCCGCGAGCTTCACTGCGTCCGCCGTGGTGCTCCCGGGGTGGGAAGACATGAGGTAGGGTACGAGATACTGATCCATTTTATAGAAGGCGTTTAGACTCTTGTATTTCTTTTCAAAGCGCTCGAAGGCCTCGAACGGCGGCTTATTCATATATCCAAGCACCGCGTCCGAGCAATGCTCCGGCGCGACCTTTAATTGGCCGCTGATGTGGTGGAGGACAAGCTCCCGCAGGAAACGTTCGCCATTTTCCTTATCCGCCAAGATATAATCAAAGCGGATGCCCGAGCGGACGAAGACCTTTTTCACACCCGGGAGGGCACGTACACGCTTGAGTAATTCGATGTATTCGCTGTGATCTGCCTCCAAGGCCGGGCAGGGCGTCGGCGCGAGGCAGACGCGGTCGCGGCAGAGGCCGTGCTCCTTCTGCTTCTGGCAGGAGGGCTTGCGGAAATTGGCCGTCGGACCGCCGATATCGTTGATGTAGCCCTTGAAACGAGGGCTTTTGGTGAGCTTTTCGGCTTCTTTCACCACCGATTCGATGCTCCTGCTGCGGATGAACCTGCCCTGATGGAAGGCCAGGGAGCAGAAGGAGCAGCCGCCGATGCAGCCGCGGTTGTGCGCGATGGAGAATTCCACCTCGTCAATGGCCGGAACGCCGCCGAAGGGCTCATAGCACGGGTGATAATACCGGGCGTAGGGAAGATCGTAGACGCGGTCCAATTCCTCGGTGGTCATGGGCCGCTGCGGCGGATTCTGCACCAGATAGACCTTCTCCCCCTCCACGTCGTGCCTTTGCAAAATGGCAGTGTGGGAGGTGTGATCCTGCTCGCGGTACTGCATGCGGGTAGCCTTGGCATATTCCCGTTTGTCGGTGGCGATCTTCGGGAAGGGTGCGCACTCGACGTAGTCAAAGACGCCGTTTTCCGGACGCTCCTTCATTTTCACACAGGTGCCGCGGATATCGGTGATGCGCTCGATCCTGTCGCCGCGGGCGATGCGGGCCATGAGCTCGCAGACGGTCAATTCGCCCATACCGTACATCAGGACGTCCGCCCCCGATTCGATGAGGATGGAGGGAAGTACCTCGTTTTTCCAGTAATCGTAGTGGGCAAAGCGGCGGAGCGAGGCCTCAATGCCGCCGATGAGGATTGGGACGTCAGGGAATAGCTTCCGCGCAAGCTTAGAATACACGATCGTGGCACGGTCGGGTCGCAGCCCCGCCTTGCCGCCGGGGGAATAATAATCGTAATTGCGTTTTTTCCCGGCGACGGTGTAGTTAGCCACCATCGGATCCATGTTGCCGCCGTTGATCATCACGGCGTATTTGGGCGCACCGAACGACCTCAGGTCGCTCTCGTCGTGCACGTCCGGCTGGGCGCAGATGGCCACGCGCCAGCCCTGATCCTCCAGAACACGGGAGATGATGGCCGTGCCGAAGGACGGGTGATCCACATAGGCATCCGCCGTGATCAGAAGGACGTCATATTCCTCCCAGCCCCGCGAACGCATATCCTCGGCGGAAATGGGAAGGAATTCTTTTGAAAACGCCTGATGCCTGACTTTTGAAGAAAAAACCGCCGTTGGGTTCCCAGCGGCGGCTGCATTCTGTTTCTGCAATTACTTCTTGGCTCTTTCGAGATATTCGCCGGTACGGGTATCAATGCGGATGACGTCGCCCTCATTGATGAAGATCGGCACTCTGACAGTGGCGCCGGTTTCCAGCGTCGCGTTCTTGGTGACGTTGGTGGCGGTGTCGCCGCGGACGCCCGGCTCGCACTCGGTGATCTCAAGCTCGACGAACGTCGGGGGTTCAAGACCGAAGACGTTGCCCTTGTAGGAGAGGATCTTGCAGACCATGTTTTCCTTCACGAACTTGAAAGCGTCGCCGAGGACTTCTTCGCTGATCGGAAGCTGTTCGTAGGTTTCGGGATCCATGAAGTAATAGAGGGTGCCGTCGTTGTAGGAATACTCCATGTCTTTTCTTTCGACGTAAGCAACCGGGAATTTATCGGTCGGGTTGTAGGTCTTTTCAATGACCGCGCCGGTGATGACGTTCTTGGTCTTGGTACGGACGAACGCCGCGCCCTTGCCGGGCTTCACGTGCTGGAATTCGACGACCTGGATGACCTGGCCGTTTTCCTCAAAGGTAATGCCGTTTCTGAAATCGCCTGCTGTAATCATGTCTGTTCCTCCATAAAATAATAATTTAATGTTTTCCGGGTTCAGATCTCCGGGACCTCTTCACCGTTTTTCAGCATTTCGCAATAGGTGAGGATCTTGTTGATCTGGCTGCGCGAGGTGTAGAAGAGCATGACGCCGTCCACATCCGCCGCGAGCTGCATATCGTTGATCTTATAAAGATCAATATAATGCTCTCCATCATCGTCATAGGTGAACTGAAGCTTGAACTCCGGCT
>JAKSPX010000260.1 GCA_024404415.1 Clostridia bacterium
AGGCCTTGCGTCTCAGCATGATCGTGGCGGTGCGCGGCGCCAGAGGAGGGCCGTGCGCGCCCAGCTTGCTATCGCGCGCGAGACAGGGAGGAAGGTCATCATCCATGAACGAGACGCCTGGAATGACACAATCGAAATTCTGAAAGATTTCCCGGATGTCAAGGGTGTATTCCATTGCTTTTCGGGGAGTGCCGAGGGGGCGGAATATCTTCTGAAAAGGGGATTTTTGATCTCCTTCACGGGAGTTGTCACCTTCAAAAACGCGCGCCGCGCCATAGAGGCCTTGAAGGTCATTCCCATCGAGAAACTGATGATCGAAACCGATTCACCGTATATGGCACCCGTCCCTTACCGCGGCGAGCGGAATGACCCGAGGAAGGTGATCGAGGTTGCGAGAAAGATCGCCGAAGTAAAGGAAATGACGCCGGAAGACGTCATTTCAAAGACCTATCATAATGCCGTGCGATTTTACGGCATTGAGGAGAGAAAATGAAAAAACGCATCGTTTGCCTCGCCGCGTTCCTGCTGGCCGCCTTTTTGCTTGCCTCCTGCGCCTCCATGCTGAACGAAAAAGAAAAAGAGGGCAAAGAGGAAGAAATCTCTCTTCCGACCGAGCCGGAAGAGACCGAGAGCACGCCTCCCGCAGCTCCCGAAAAGAGCGAGATCCTCATCCATCCCTTCTTCGGCTTTCGCAAGAACGGCAATACTGCCGCCATCATCGCCCTCACCGTCAACGGCAAAGAGGAAAACGAGCTTTCTATCCCGAAAGTATGGCAGGATCACCTCATCACGTCGCTCTCCGGCGTGGAAAGCGAGAACCTGCGTTCCGTCACCTTTGAAGAAGGGGCGGAGATCATCGTAGAAGCGGGCGCGCTTGCTTCCCTCCCAAAGCTCACGGAGGTGGTCATCAAGGCCGGAGCCAACGTGACCTTTCAAAGTCACGCGCTTTCCGACTGCATGGCGCTTCTGGCTTTCAAGATCGAAGACGGCGCGAAGGTGACGTTTGCCGACGACGTGGCAAGCGACAACTCTGATCCGCTCTTTCTCAACATTGGGAGCAAAGCCGAGGTGACGGTCGGGAGCGGCTCCTTTATGAATGTCGCCTCCCTGAGTCTCTCACCGGAGGCCGTGCTGAATGCTGAAAAGACCTCCTTCAAGGATTGCGGGAGCGTCTCTGTCTCCGAAAACGCGCGCCTGAACGCAGAGGACAACACCTTTGAAAATGTCGGAGATCTGGTCTTTGCGGATAATACGACGCTTTCGGCCGGTTCCTATGTTTTCAAAACCGTCGGAAGCTACTCGGTCGGCAAGGACTGCGTCCACGTTTTCGGCGACTACGCCTTTTATAACAGCAAGTCGCCCGTTGAGATCATGATCGGGGAGGGCTCAAATATCACCTTCGGTGGAAACTCCGTGCTCGGATTTACCCAAGCGTCTTTATCCCCCAAGAGCCGCCTCACGCTCGGGAACGATTGCTTCTGCGCCTCACAAAGCGGGGCGGATCTCAGCGTCGCCGACGGCGCGGTCATTCAGGCCGGAAACGGCTGCTTTGTCAATCTGACGTCGGCGCGCCTTGAGGGTCTTTCCGAACTCACGCTCGGCGACCGATGCTTCACGGGCTATGACGCTTCGCTTGCGCTGGATGTGCGCGATTCCGTAAGGATCGCGGCGGGAAATAACTGCTTCCAGAATCTCAAATCACTTTCAATTTCCATCAGCGCGGGCATCACGGCAGGTGAGTATGCCTTTGCTTATAATGACAGTCTCACCGCCGCGCAGATCACGCCGGGCATGACCCTCGGCGACAACGCCTTTACCGGCTGCGGCAAGCTGCGCATGGTGACCTTTATGAATGGCGTGCAGTCCATCAGCGCGTTCTCCTTTTCAGGCTGCCCTGCGCTCCAGTCGGCTGAGATCCCCTCAAGCGTCACGCGCATCGGCTCCTTTGCCTTCTCCGGCGCGTCGGATAAGTTTGCCATCCACGCGCCTTTGGGAAGCTTTGCGGCCTACTACGCCGAAAGCTCCGGCATTGCGTTTTTATCGGAATAATCAATAGTAACATAGAAGGAGTAAAAATCATGGAAGAAAAAAGAGGCTTCTTGATGCGCTCAATCACCGGGAGCCGGACCGCGTCCCGGTGGATTTCGGCGGCACCATCTGCTCCGGCATGCACGTCACCTGCGTCGCCGCCCTTCGGGAATGGTACGGGTTGGAAAAGCACCCGGTCAAGGTCTATGAGCCCTTCCAGATGCTTGGCCTGATCGAAGAGGATCTGCGCGCCGTACTCGGTACCGATACCGTAGGCGTTGGAGGAAGGACGAATATGTTCGGCTTCCGCAACGAAAACTGGAAGGAATGGCGGCTCGACAACGGCCTTGAAGTGCTGGTACCCGGCGATTTCAACACGACAGAGGATAAATTCGGCAACCACTATATCTACCCGTGCGGCGACATGACGGTCAAGCCGAGCGGCATGATGCCGAAGAACGGCTTCTATTTCGACGCCCTTTCAAGACAGGGTGAGATCGACGACGATGAACTGGATCCGGCGGATAACCTCGAAGAATTCAGCCCCGTTAAGGACGCTGTGCTCAGGGAATTTACCGAGGATATCGAAGCGGCGTCCAAGACCGGGCGCGGCGTGGTGGTCAATTTCGGCGGCACCGGCCTCGGCGATGTGGCGCTGGTACCCGGCCCGGGACTCAAAAATCCGCGCGGCATCCGTGACGTGGCCGAATGGTATATGTCCACCGTGATCCGTCAGGACTACGTCAAAGAGGTGTTCGACCGCCAGACCGATATTGCCCTTGAAAACCTCAGGCGTCTGAACGCGGCGGCCGGGGACAAGATCGACGTGCTGATGGTTTGCGGCACCGATTTCGGTACGCAGACCTCCACCTTCTGCTCGGGAGAAACCTTCCGGGAGCTCTATATGCCCTATTACAAGAAGGTCAACGATTGGATCCACGCCAACACCTCCTGGAAGACCCTCAAGCACTGCTGCGGCGCCATTGAGCCCTTCATTCCACTCTTAATCGAGTCGGGCTTTGATATTCTCAACCCGGTGCAGTGCTCGGCGACCGGCATGGAGCCCGCGGGCTTAAAAAAGAAATACGGCAAGGACATCGTCTTCTGGGGCGGCGGCATCGACACACAAAAGCTTCTGCCGTTCGGTACGCCGGAAGAGGTGAAGGAGCAGG
>JAKSPX010000261.1 GCA_024404415.1 Clostridia bacterium
TGTCTTCATTCACCGTGCAGAGGTCAAGTCCCTTATAGGTGCGGCAGTTATCCGCCATCGGGGTCGGCTCGTCCTGCCCGTAAGCTTCATAGGGCTGGGCGCCGATGCAGAAATGGCCGGAATAGCATTCATAATCGACCTTGAAGGTCTCCCCTGCTTTGGCCTTTCCCGTGACCAGCGCCGCGATGTGCTGGCCGCCTAAAAAGCCGTTTTCGCTGTTGACGAGGCCGAAGGGCACGCCGTCCACAAAGAGCAGATATTCGACGGCCTCGGCGTCCGGGAAGAGATAGAGTTCTTTCCCGTCAGCCTCTTCGGGCACGGTGACGTCCGCGGAAAGCCAGATGTTTTCATATTCGCCGCCCCAGTGTTCACCGGGGACGATGGGCGTCATGTCCGCCCTTTCCGGCGGCTGACGGAGATGTTCCTTGGTGCGGTAAGAAAGAACGCCGGAAAGCCCCGGGATCTTTCTGAAGAGATAGGGGATATATTCCTCCAGCGCCATATTCATTTTGCGGAGTGTCTTTTTGGTCAATACTTCGTTATTCATCATAAACCTCCCGATCATTTGAGGATGGTACCAGTATAGCATGATAAAGCCAAAAGTACAATTAAATCTTGCCGCGGATCACAGGGGGATTTCGCCTTGCCAAATCATGCGGTTTGTGATAAAATAGCGGCAAATTAAAAATCAGATAGGATTATTCTATGAATTACCGCGAATTCGGAAAAACCGGAGAGAAGATCTCCGCCCTCGGCTTCGGGTGCATGCGCTTCCCGGAGATCGAAAAAGACGGCAAAAAGATCGTCGACGGCGAAAAGGTCGACGAAATGATCCGCTACGCCTACGAAAACGGCGTCAACTATTTCGACACCGCCCCCTATTACTGCAATTCCAACTCAGAGGCCGCCCTCGGCCACGCTGTGAAGGATTTCCGCGATAAGATCCTTCTTTCCACCAAGAACCCGATGGATCCCTCCAAGGATCCCGACAAATACCGTGCCATGCTCGAGACCAGCCTCACCCGCCTCGGCACCGACCACATCGACTTTTACCACTTCTGGGGCATCAACCGCGACGTTTTTGACAACGTCATCCTGAAAAAGGGCATTCTCGAAGCCGCCGCGAAGGCCAAGGAAGAGGGCCTTATCCGCCACATCTCCTTCTCCTTCCACGATGACCCGAGTGCCATCAAGCACATCGTCGACACCGCCGAAAAAGAGGGTATCCCCTTCGAGAGCATGCTCTGCCAGTATAATCTCCTCGACCGCGCCAACGAGGATATGATCACCTTCGTCAACGAAAAGGGTCTCGGCACCGTCGCCATGGGTCCCGTCGGCGGCGGCAGACTGGCGGCTCCGACCGACCTCTATCAGAAGCTGACCGGCAAGCCCTCCATTGCGACCTACGAGCTGGCCTTCAAATTCGTCCTCGGCCATCCGCACCTCAACTGCGCCCTCTCCGGCATGCAGAATCTCGACATGGTGAAGAAGAACATCGCCGTCGCCTCGAGCGACGCCGCCCTCTCCTCCGACGAGTGGGAAAAGCTCGGCGCGGCGCTGGAAGACCTTAAGAAGTTCTCCGAGCTCTACTGCACCGGGTGCAAATACTGCCAGCCCTGCCCGGCGGGCATCGACATCCCGCGCATCTTTGAGATGTTCACCTATTATAACGTCTACGGCCTCAAGGATCACGCGAAGAACATGATGGCCGGGTACATCAAGGACGGCGGCAAAACCGTCGCCGACTGCAAAAACTGCGGTCTCTGCGAGAAAAAGTGCCCGCAGAAGCTCGCCATCCGCGAAAACCTCAAAAAGGTCACCGACCTGCTTGCCGAGTAAATTCATAGTCTCATACGGCGTTGTGGAAAATTCCTCAACGCCGCGTTTTTACGCAAACATACGCGGAAGTATCTCCCCTCATCCATAGAAAACCATTGACTCCCGCGTGAAGAAATGTTAAGATAAAGTCAATACTTATGTAGGAGGGTCATCTCATGAACTGGTCTGAACTGTTCAACAAAATCACCGCCACCGGCATCAAAGTCGTTATCGCCCTGGTCATCCTGTTAATCACCTTCAAGCTTGCCAACAAGCTTTCCAAGGTCATCGAAAACAAGCTGCTCGCCTCCGGCAAAGCAGACAAGACGCTTGCCATGACCATCGTCAAGATCTGCCGCATCGGCCTCAAGGTGCTCATCCTCGCCTCCATCGTCGGCTACCTCGGCATCGACACATCTGCGATCTCCGCGCTGGTCGCCTCCCTCGGTGTCTGCGTCGGCCTGGCTGTCAACGGCACGCTTTCCAACTTCGCCGGCGGTGTGCTGCTGCTCATCACCCGCCCCTTCAAGGTGGATGACTTCATCGAAGCGGCCGGCTTCACCGGCACTGTTGAGGAGATCCGCATCGTGACCACTGCCCTCCGCACCCTCGACACCAAGATCGTCTACATCCCCAACGGCACCCTTTCTTCCGCGAGCATCGTCAACTACTCCGCGAAGGACACCCGCCGCGTGGACATCGACTTCGCCATCAGCTATCAGAGTGATTTCAAAAAGGCCGAAGCGCTGGTTCTTGCGATCTGCAAGGCCCACGAGCTGACCCTCAAGGATCCCGAGCCGTTCGCCCGCGTTTCCAAGCATGCCGATTCCAGCATCGTCATCACCACCCGCGTCTGGACCAAGAGCGAGGATTACTGGACCGTTTATTTCGATCTGATGGAAAACGTCAAGCAGTCCTTCGAAGCCAACGGCATCGAGATCCCGTTTGCGCAGATGGACGTTCACGTCAAGCAGTAAAATCTCTTTGCAATGTTTTACCCCCTGCCGTAAGACGCGGCAGGGGGCTTTTTGTATGCAGTTCAGCCGTTGATGGCTTCGAAGGTCAGGTCGCGGAGCATGGGGTGGACCCAGCAATAGCAGTAATTGCACCCGAGAACGTGGGTGCCGAAGAAGAGGCCGACGCGGTTGGTCGGGTCAGCCAGCGCAAAGGCCGCGGCCGCACCGTCCCAGCCGAATTCGCCGACGGCGGACTTGGAAAGCGAATAGGCTTTGTTCATGTGCACGCGCCCGCAGAGGCCCCAGCCGTAGCCGTAGAGGCGCTCCTTCCAGAGGTCCTCGCGGCACTGGTCGGAGAGGCGGTTGACCATGAGCATCTTCACGGTCTCCTCCTTGAGGATGCGCGCGCC
>JAKSPX010000262.1 GCA_024404415.1 Clostridia bacterium
TTTAGAAATCAGCTTTTTCGAGCTCCCGGAGCAGGGGGAGAACGGCAGGGAGCGCGTCACATTCGACAAGTCGGGGAATTACCGCTCCTTTCGCCTCTATTCGGTCGGCGGCTACCGCATGAAGGCCCTTTCTGACGAGGCGGACGTGAAGATCACCCTCTGGAACACCCATTACCCGGTGAAGGAAGTCGGGAGCCTTTCGACCTCCGACCCGCTTCTCAATAAAGTCTACGACGTCGCGCGGCACACGCTCACCATCTGCCGCCAGACCATGCACCTCGATAGCCCTCTTCATCAGGAGCTTTTAGCCTGCACGGGCGATTACTATATCGAAATGCTTATGGAGGCCTTCGTCTTCGGCGATCTGCGCCTCGCGCGGGAGGATATCCTCCGCACGGCGTGGTGGCTGGAGGAAAACGACGGGCGGATGTTCCACACGACGTACAGCCTCATCTGGGTGGTCATGCTCCGGAAATACTATATGCTCTCAGGCGACCTTGAAACGGTGGAGGCCTGCCGCCCGGCAATCAATAAGCTTTTTGACCGCTTTGAAGGGTACATGGGCGAGGACGGCGTGATCGAGAACCCGCCGGATTATATGTTCGTCGACTGGGTGGTCACCGAGGGCTATTCCATGCACCATCCACCGAAGTGCCTCGGCCAGACGGTTTTGAACGCCTTCTATTACGGAGCGCTTTCTGACGCGGTGAACTTAGCGGACATTGCCTCTTTCCCGGAAAAGGAAAAGTGGGAAAAGGCAAAGGCTGCCTTCAAGCCCGCCTTCAACCATGCCTTCTGGGATGAAGAAAAGAGAATGTACCTCGACGGGCTGACATCAGAGGGGATCGTCGGGCAGTGGCAACCGGAAAACGCCGATTTGAAACATTATTCGCGCTACACGGCGGCATTGACCGTTTTATATGACCTCGCGCCGGAGGGGGAGCGGGAAAATCTTCTGCGGCTCGCGGCGGCGGAGGAGTCGCCGCTGGATCCGGTGCAGCCCTACTTCATGCATTTCGTCCTCGAGGCCGTCGCCAAATGCGGCGCACGGGAGAAATACGCCATGCCCATTCTCTCCAAATGGAAGGACATGGTGAAGACCTGCGACAAAGGCCTGCAGGAGGGGTGGATCGCCCCCGAGCCGACCTATTCCTTTGACCACAGCCACGCCTGGGGCGGCACGCCCGCGGCCTTCCTTCCCCAGATGCTTCTGGGCTTTGAAGTATTGGAGCCGGGCATGAAAAAAGTCCGCCTTTCGCCCGCACTTCTGGGCCTTGAAAAGGCGGAGATCGAGGTGCCGACGCCTTTCGGCATGCTTTCCTGCCGGTTGGAAGAGGGGAAAGAGACTGAATTTGAGATCCCCGGGGGCATGAAAGCTTTTTAAGCGTTAAGCGGATGAAGTGACCGCAGCGATGTGCCAAAGCACCGCTGCGGTCGTTATTTTGCACTCTGAATGTTAGTCTGAACGAAGTGAAGAATTCTTGGTGTTATTCGGGAAAGGATTCTACGGCCTTCGGCCTCGGGATGACACTTGAAATGCACGACGTTCGGTAGGGTCGGCTCTTGCCGCGGCAGTCGCTTGAAGCTGCTGCCGTCCGAAAAGAAAAGAGGAAGACGAGGCTTTTGGTGAATAATGAATAAGTCACGGGGCACGGGAAGAAAGAATTTTGACACCCGTTTCCTTGACAATCGGCGGAGGATATGCTATACTATTGAAAATCAAATCTTTAAGACGATACAGAGAGATCGGCAAGATGGAATCATACGGACCTCGCGGTGCGGGCTTGGAGTCTGCCTCGCGTATACATGGTGTCATGATGACCTGCCGATTTCGGGCGGGCCTTTTTTCTTGGCCTGCGAAAGGAAACGATCATGAACGAGAACACCCGCGTAAAAATCTTCAAAAGCGCGCTTTTGCCGTCTTTTTCTCCCGATCTTACGGCGTGTGTGAAGGATCTGACGCTTTCCGAAAAGGATGAAGTATTTGTTTTTCCCGGTTTTGCGGACGTGCACGTGCACCTTCGTGAGCCGGGTTTTTCTTATAAGGAGACCATCCTTTCGGGCACTATGGCCGCCGCGCGCGGAGGGTATACCGCCGTCGCCGCCATGCCGAACCTCTCCCCGGTGCCGGATTCCGTCGAACACCTGAAAGAAGAGCTCGCCATCATCGAAAAGGACGCGGTGATCGACGTTTATCCCTACGCCTCCATCACGGTGGGTGAAAAAGGGGAGGCGCTTTCCGATATCGAGGGCATGGCAGAATATGCCTTCGCCTATTCGGACGACGGCAAGGGCGTTGCGTCCGAAAACCTGATGCGGGAAGCTATGCTGAAAGCGAAAAAACTGGGCAAAATGATCGTGGCGCACGAGGAGGATCTGACGCTTGTGAACGGCGGGTATATCCACGCGGGAGCCTACGCGAAGGCCCACGGACATAAGGGCATTTCCTCCGAAAGCGAATGGGCGCCCATCGCGCGCGACCTGCGTCTTGCAAAAGAGACCGGGTGCGCCTTCCACGTCTGCCACGTCTCGACCAAGGAAAGCGTCGAGGTCATCCGCAAGGCCAAAAGGGAGGGCGTGAACGTCACCTGCGAGACCGCCCCTCATTATCTCCTGCTTTCCGATAAGGACCTGAAAGAGGACGGCCGCTTCAAGATGAACCCGCCCCTGAGATCGGAGGAGGACCGCCTCGCCATGATCGAGGGGATCTTAGACGGCACGGTGGACATGATCGCCACCGACCACGCGCCGCACAGCTATGAGGAAAAGGCGAAGGGCTTGGAAAAGAGCGCCTTCGGCGTGGTGGGCATCGAGACCGCCTTCGCAAGCTTATATACGGGGCTGGTCAAGCCCGGCATCCTCAGTTTGGAAAAGCTCGTCGAGCTTCTGACGATCGCGCCGGGAAAGCGCTTCGGCATCCCGATGGGGGAGGATTATACGGTCTGGAATCTATCAAAGGAATTCACCGTCGACCCCGCGGAATTCCTTTCCAAAGGCAAGGCGACGCCCTTCGAAGGCATGAAAATGAACGGCGTCTGCCTCAAAACCGTCCATAACGGTCAAACAGTTTATCATATATAAGGAGAAAGTTTGAAAGATAAATCTTTCAAACAACATTTGTGCCTTTCAGAGCATAAATCAAACTCTGAATTTTCTTTGCTCCGCA
>JAKSPX010000263.1 GCA_024404415.1 Clostridia bacterium
GAGTAGGGCTCGCCGGGTGACGCCGTTATTATGCCCGACCACTAGCCCGGCATTATCATGATCCATCGCCCACGCAAGCGGCGCGAAGGACGCGATATAGGAAAGGATCTCAGAATTGCTTCTCATAGTCTTCCACCTCCCGGAGGATGCGCTCCACCCTTCCGGCCTCTTCGTAGTGCCCCGATTCATGGTTGCCTTCCATGCTCTTACGGAGGGCAAGCTTTTTCTTTTTCATATAATCCCGGGCGATTTCCGGCGGGTTATCGAGATATACGCGCCCAAGATAATATTTCGCGTCGGAATATGTCCTTATCTTGCCGTCATAGCGCACACGTAACGCGGTATAGACCCTCGCGCCTTCCCTTGTGAGCGCTTCCTTTTCGATCCGAAAGCCGCCCTCTGCGAGGCTTTTCCGAAGCCTTTCTTCGGTGGACATGGGTTGGAGGACATAAAGGGGAAACTTCTTTTCGATCAGGACGATGGAGGCGATCATCTCGCCGCCCATTCCGGCGACTGCCACCACGTCGGCCTCCCCTTCTTCGATGCCATCCAGTCCCGGGCAGAGGCGGAGAGAGACGCGGTCGGAAAGTCCCAGCGTTTCCACCGTTTTCCGGGCATTTTGAAGCGGTCCCGGCGCGATGTCCGCCGCGATCGCCTTTTGAAATTTTCCCTCTCCGAGGAGGTAACAGGGTAAGTATGCGTGGTCGGTGCCGACGTCGGCTAATATATTCCCGTACCCTGCAAGGTCAGCCACGGTCAGAAGACGGGGTGTTAAGCGGATGGTCTCCATTTTGATTTCTCTCCGTTGATCATTTATGGAATAAAAAGCGCCCGGCTCGCCCCTTGGGGACGAATCGGGCGGCCTTTGCGTTTTTGCTTACGCTTCCTTGGCAGCGAGGAAATTGTTGATCTTGTTGACAAGCTCGTCGCAATCCACGCCGTGGACCATGCAGGCCTGCTCAATGGTCTCGCCTCTGGCGGACGGGCAGCCCAGGCAGTGCATACCGATCTCGAAGAAGAAACGCGCGGTCTCGACGTCGATCTGCAGCACGTCGGTGATGATCATATCTTTGGTAACCATTTTTGCCATAATTCTGTTCCTTTCTCCCGCGTGACGGGGGTTCAAAGTAGATATAGTATACCTCATTTAGCCGCAATATGCAAGCCTTTTCGCATTTTTCTTTTTGTGCTTGAAAAGGGCGAATGGCTATGATACAATACTTCCATCAGAGAGCCTTCAAGGCTCCGCGAAGAAAGGCTGGTAATACTATGGGTTACACCACGAGAAAAACGCCCGGCGATACCTCCTGGTTTGTGCATGACCGTTTCGGCATGTTCATCCACTGGGGCACCTACGCCATGGCCGCCCGCCACGAGTGGGTCAAGAGCCGCGAATGCATCCCCGAGGATCACTACAACCTCTACGCCAAGTATTTTGACCCGGATCTCTACGACGCGAAAGAATGGGCCAAAAAGGCAAAGGCCGCCGGCATGAAGTACGCCGTCATGACCACCAAGCACCATGAAGGCTTCTGCATGTTCGATTCCGCCTACACCGACTACAAGTGCACCAACACCCCCGCCGGCCGCGACCTCATCCGTGAATACGTCGACGCCTTCCGCGCCGAAGGCCTCAAGGTCGGCTTCTACTATTCTCTCATCGACTGGCATCACCCGGAATTCCCCATCGACCGCATCCACCCGCGCCGCAACGACGAAGACGCTTACGCGCAGTCCAAGGACCGCAACATGAAGATCTACGCCGAATATATGCGCAATCAGGTGCGCGAGCTCCTGACCAACTACGGTAAGATCGACATCCTCTGGTTCGACTTCTCGTATAGCAAGGACGACCCGAACGACAAGCCGTGGATGAAGGGCAAGGGCAAGGACGACTGGGAGGCCGAAGAGCTCATCGCCCTCGCGCGCAGCCTCCAGCCCGGCATCATCATCGACAACCGCACCGAGATCGAGCAGGACCTCTGGACGCCCGAACAGTATCAGCCGCTCGAATGGGTCCGCGACAAGAACGGTGAACGCGTCGTTTGGGAAGCCTGCCAGACCTTCTCCGGCTCCTGGGGCTATTACCGCGACGAATCCACCTGGAAGTCCCCCGAAATGCTCATCAGAATGCTTGTCAACACCGTTTCCATCGGCGGCAACCTCCTCATGAACGTCGGTCCGACGGCGCGCGGTTATCTTGACTACCGTGCAGAAGCGGCTCTTGATGTTTACGCAAACTGGATGAAATACAATTCCCGCTCCATCTACGGCTGCACCATGGCCGACGAGGAATTCAAGGCTCCCGCCGACTGCCGCTTCACGCAGAGCGAGGACGGCAAGAGACTTTACCTCCTCATCTTCGCCTATCCGTTTGCCCACATCCAGCTCCGCGGACTTGCGGGCAAGGTGGAATACGCCCAGTTCTTACATGACGCGAGCGAAGTGAAGTTCACCGAAGGCAAGGTCAACCACTTCAGCGAGGGAACCACCGTCGCCGAAGACCTCCTCGTCCTCGAGATCCCGCCGGTCAAGCCGAACACCGTTGTCCCGGTCATCGAGCTGTTCCTGAAATAAACCATACAGATTTTGAAGCGGTGCGTCCATTCGGACGCACCGCTTTTTTGATTTCCACAGGAAGGAAAACTGCCCCGGCACTTCCCGGAATACGCCTCACTTTTCCGTAACCGTAAAGCCATATTCCCGCAGTGCGGCAAGAAAGCCTTCCTTCAATGCTTTTTGATCTTTGCCCGCCGTCACCAGCCAATTATGGAAAAAGCTCTCGCTGTCCCCGAAGGTATAGTGATCGGCACGCTCACAGAGTTCCAAATTATACTCCACGACTTCGTTTTCGGTGGGAATGGATTTCCCGGTGGCGAGCAGTGACGCTTCCCGGAACGGATGCTCGATCACACACCAGCGACAGACCGCCTTCTCCATAGCCGGGCGGTAAAGCGGCACGCCACAGTCTTTGGCATATCCAGAAAAATCATCCGTGACAGCAACATCGCTCTGCACGGACGGGGAAAGCAGCCAGCGGAGATACGCCGCGCACGCCTCCTGATTCTCCGTCTTGGCGGAAACCAGATACGTTCCTCCGGCAATGCCGAAGCAATGAGCCGAAGAGATGTAACCGCAAATTCTCTTGAAAGAATTAT
>JAKSPX010000264.1 GCA_024404415.1 Clostridia bacterium
ATCTTATTCTGCCCGGCAAAGCCCTGCACCTCGATGAGGGCTGAGCCGGTCGGAACGTCGTCCGAGACGGAAAGGGAGGAGGTATCGATGCCGATCGACCGGAAGTGATCGGTCAGGGTCAGGGAGAGGGTATCGCGACCGATACGGCCCACCATGGCGACGCTGCTTCCGGCGCGGCGCGCGGCGTAATTTTGATTGTTTCCCTTGCCGCCGGGATTGAAGGAGATCGAACGCCCGGTCACCGTCTCGCCCGCACGCGGGAACGTGTCAACATAAGCGGTGATGTCGGTATTCACACTGCCGACAACGAGGACGCGGTCTTCCATCCCGAAACCCCTTTCCGATACTTTATGTAAGTATCATAACATAAAAATTCAGATATTGCAAGCACTATCTTAAATTTTCAAAGTAAGAATATAGGCTTGCAAAGGAATGGAAAATCCTATATAATATACCCGAACAAAAATGATATCCCGGCCATGCCGGGAGACGAAAGGAAGTACCTTTATGCTTTACGGAAAGATCCCTTATGTCGATAAGCCGGTATCCCGCCTCTTCGCGGGCACCATGCTCAACACCATGAGAGACGGGCAGGACAACTCCGAATACCTCGATCAGGTCGTCGAGATGGGCATCAACGCCTTCGACAGCGCCAACGTCTATGGCTTCGCCGAAGCTTCTCTCGGCCTGTGGCTGGAAAAGCGCCATGACCGCGATCAGCTCGTCATCCAGACCAAGGGCGCGCACCATGACCGCTGGCACATCCGCGTCACCCCTTATGACATCCTCTCCGACGTGCACACCTCTATTGCACGCATGAAGACCGATTACATTGATATTTATCTCCTCCACCGCGACGACGAAACCAAGCCGGTCGGCCCCATCGTCGAGACCCTCAACGGTCTTGTTGAGGAAGGCCTGATCCGTTCCTTCGGCGGCTCCAACTGGACCCATAAGCGCATCGCCGAGGCCAACGCCTACGCGAAAGAACACGGTCTGCGCGGCTTTACCGCTTCCAGCCCGTATTTCGGCCTCGCCGTCCAGCATGCCGACCCGTTCGGCGGCAACTGCATCGGCATCTCCGGCCCGGATAACGCCGAAGCGCGCGCCTTCTATAAGGATAACGACATCCCGGTCATCCCGTATTCCTCCATTGGCGCCGGCTTCTTCTCCGGCAAGATCAAGAGCGATGATCCCGAGGGAGCCAAGTCGATCCTCTCCGGCTCCACCGTGCGCGGCTATTGCTTCGAGGATAACTTCGAGCGTTTGGCCCGCGTGGAAAAGCTCGCCGCCGAAAAAGACTACACCGTTGCCCAGATCGCCATGGCTTGGGTCCTGCATCAGGATATGAACCTCTTCCCGATCGTCGGTACCACCCGCATCTCCGCCATGAAGGAAAACGTCGCCGCTGTCGACATCAAGCTCACCGAGAAAGAGTGCGCCTGGCTCGACGTCCGCTCCGACGACAAGGAATAATCCATGAAAGTTCTGATGATCAACGGCAGCCCGCATGAGCACGGCTGCACCGACCGCGCCCTTCGGGAGATCGCCCAGAGCCTCGCCTCCGACGGCGTGGAAAGCGAGATCTTCTGGATCGGCTCGGCTCCCATCGCCTCCTGCCTCGCCTGCGGCATGTGCCGCAAGACCGGCTTCTGCGCCATCACCGACCGCCTGGCCAAGCTCCCCGACGTGACTGAATATGACGGCTTCGTCTTCGGGAGCCCGGTCCACTATGCCGAACCCGCGGGCGGCATGATGGCCTTCATGGGAAGACTCTTCTACCAGAATTCGTCGGTCTTTGAGGGAAAGCCCGCCGCCTGCGTCGCCTCCTGCCGGAGAGCGGGGAGTACCTCGGCGCTGGAAGCCCTTTGGAAATTCCCGACCTACGCGGGAATGTACCTCGTCGGAAGCCAGTACTGGCCGATGGTGCACGGCAACACGCCCGCAGAAGTCGAAAAGGACCTTGAAGGCATGCAGATCATGCGCACCCTCGGGCACAACATGGGCTACCTCCTCAAGTGCCTCGAAGCCGGAAAAGAAGCCGGCGTGAAAAAAGCCCCGCGCGAAGCACGCGTCGGCACCAACTTCATCCGATAAACCGTATAGCCATGGCATTCTTCGGGAGGTCATGGCTATAAATAGAAAAAAGATAGGAAACGAAAGCTATGAAACTTGGCATCATCAGCCCGAGCAACAGTGAGATCGCGGCATTTTTAGAGAAAGTAGAGAACAAAAAAGAGGAAAAGGCCGCCATGATGCGCCTCATCACCGGCGAATTTGAAGGACATGAGGTCTTCATTGGCATCAGCGGCGTCTGCAAGGTCAACGCCGCACTCTGCGCGACGCTCCTCATCGAGCGGAAGAAGATCGACACCCTGATCCTCACGGGCGTCGCAGGCGCGATCGATGCGTCGCTTCTGATCGGCGACACCGTCATTGCGACGGAAATCGCTTACCACGACGTGAACAACGCCTTCCTCGCGGTGGACGTCGACCCGCCCTACCTCGAAGGAGACTGGATGCCGAGCGACAAAACGCTCATCGAAAAGGCGAAGGCCGCTTTAGGCGATTTCTACGCCGACCACCGCGTTTATTACGGCAAATGCGTCACGGGCGAAGCCTTTATTGAGGACAACGGCAGAGACGCCATCATCGAAAAGCTCGACCCGCTCTGCACCGATATGGAGACCGCCTCGGCCGCTCACATCGCCCGCTGTTACGGCATTCCCTATATCGCCATCCGTTCCATCACCGACACACCGAATGATTCCGGCTTTGCGACCTTCAAGGAGAATTTCCTCACCTCCTCGGCGGTGGAACAGGAATGCCTTGCCGCGCTCATCCGGGAACTTTACAAATGAGAAAGACCTGCACGGTCGCCCTCAGCGGCGGCGTGGACAGCGCCGTGACCGCGCTTTTACTCAAGAAAGACTACGATCTTTTCGGCATGACGCTCCGGCTCTGCGAGGATTTTGACCCGGCCGGGGCGGAAGCACTCTGCCGGAAGCTCGACATTCCCTTCACCGTTCTCGACGCGCGGGAAGGGTTCAAAAGGAACGTCATTGCCCCCTTTATTGAGACCTATGAGGCGGGCGGCACGCCGAATCCCTGCATTTTCTGTAACCGCACCATGAAATTCCCGGAGCTATTAAAG
>JAKSPX010000265.1 GCA_024404415.1 Clostridia bacterium
CACGGTGGAGGAAAAAGAGGATCATTACCTCATCAGGATCTGCATTTTCGACGATATCCCGCCCCAGTGGTGCGACCGGGGCGAAAAAGAGGAGCACGCGGTCGATCAGCTTCCCATCACCCTGCGCTTCGGGTTACAGACCACGCCGCTCCGCCCCTTCCCGGAAAATCCCTACGAGGAAAAGAACCTCCACATCGACTGTTACAAGAAGGTACTCAACAATTATGAGGACTTTCTCTCCAACCCGGTCGTCGAAGGTGACGAGGAGATCGGCTTTGACCGCATCGAGCGCCTCGGCGTAAAAACCTTATATATCCACGAAAAGTGGAACGACCTGCAGAATAGCCCCCTTCTGACCGAAGCGACCGAGGCACGGCTACAATACATCATCAAGGAATGCCACGCCCGCGGCATCCGGGTCATTCCCTACTTCGGATATGAGCTTTCCAGCCTTTCACCGCTTTTCGAGAAATACGGGGATGAATTCCTGCGCGGTGTGGATAAGCCCTATATCGGACATTGGTATCGTTACCCCTATCAGCGCGACCTCCCGACCTGCTTCGGCGGCAAATGGGCCGATTTCTTTGCCGAGGGTCTCATCGCGCTCCAGAAGAAATACGGCTTCGACGGCTTCTATTTCGACAGCATGATGAACCCCTTCCCGTGTTACAATGAAAAGCACGGCTGCGGCTACTATAAGGACGGGAAGCATTACCCGACTTACAGTGTGTGGCAGGTGCGTGACGTGTTGAAGCGCATCTATTCATACACCTCGACCCACGGCCTTACGGTGAATATCCACGCCTGCGGGTCATATAATCTTGCCGCCATGCAGTTTGGGGATTCCATTTGGGACGGCGAAGTGCAGCAGTCGAGCTTCCTCAAAGGGCTGGTCACGGAAATTCCCGACGGGCTTTACCGCGCGCAGTTCCGCGGGCGCGAAACCGGCATTCCCGTCATGGCGCTCTGCTATTCCAACCCGCCGGTCTGGACCTTTGAAAGCGCCGCCGCCATTGCGTTATTATATGGCGCGATGCCCAAGCCGGTGGACATCGGGGAGCCTTTGGAATTGATGGCAAAGATCTGGAAGATCGTGGATGATTTCCCGATAAAGGACGCTGAGTGGAAGCCTTATTATCTGGATTCCCCGATCAGGTCAAGCGAGGATCACGTCAAAGTCAGCGCCTATCAGACCGGGGACCGCGTGCTGGCCTTCTGCACATCCGACAAGGGCGATTTCGAAGGGGAAAGTACCCTTTCCTCTGACTATCCCATCATCAGGGACGCTTTCACGGGAGAGGTCCTCTCCGAAAACGGAAAATTCACCCTGAAGATCAAGGGCTTCCAATGTAAGATCTTCACGCTTGAGAAGAAATCAGTATGATCAAAATCGTATTTCTGGACATTGACGACACCCTTCTGAGCTTTTCGGGGTATGTGAAGGAAGCCATGCGAGATGGGTTTGCCCTCTACGGCCTGCCTCCTTACGAAGAAAGCATGTTCCCGGTGTTTGAAAGGATCAATGACGGCCTCTGGCGGCAGATCGAAGAGGGGATGCTGACTCTTGAAGAGCTTTTGAAGATCCGCTGGAACACCGTTTTTGCATCGCTCGGCATTTCCTTCGACGGCGTAGTTTTTGAAGACTATTTCAGGAAAAAGCTCTTTTCCAGCGCCGTCCCGGTACCGGGGTCAAAGGAGCTATTGGAATATCTCCACGGCCGCTATGCGCTCTGCGCCGCGAGCAACGGCCCTTACGGCCAGCAGATCAACCGATTAAAGGTCGGGGGGATCGATGGGTATTTCCGCCACGTCTTCATTTCCTCCGAGGTCGGCGCGCAGAAGCCGGGCAAGGCGTTTTTTGACTATTGCTTTGAAAAGCTGCGAGAGGACGGCTTCCCGAATCTTGTGCCCGAGGAGACCATCATCATCGGGGATTCCGTCACGGCGGACATCCGCGGCGGAAGGGCTTATGGGATGCAAACCTGCCTTTATACGCGCGGCGCGTCGCCGGACGGAAAGGAAAACGAGGCGGATCACGTCGTGACGAGCCTTGAGGAGATCAAACATTTCCTGTAACTTGTTGCCGGAGGAGAAAACTATGAAACTTGCAACGTCAACGGGCGATTTCGTGCGCTATTCCAATTCCCTTGTACGCGCGGTCGAGTCCATTCGGCATACAAAGTTCAGATATGTCAATTTAGAGCTCGACGGGCCGCAGTACGTGGAAATGGACGCAAAGCCGGAGGTGACGACAAAGCTTCTGCGGGAGGCGGCGAAAAAGACGGGGCTTATCTATTCCACAGCCCATGCGCCGTGCTTGAATGCTTTTGCAGGGGACGAAGAATATGAGGCCAAATGCGTTCGGGCAATCCGCGAATCCATCGAGATCGCGGGCGAGCTCGGCATCAAGGGGATCGTCGTCCACGCCTGTGACACGCCGGGCATGACCAAAGAGGAATTTTATCGCCGGAACAAAGCGTTCTATGCGTCGTTTTTTGACCTGATGGAGAAGTATGAGGTCACCGTCATGACGGAAAACACCACCGAAGCCGACGGCGTTCTCTCAACGGGAAAGGATATGCGGGAGTTTGCGGATTTTGTGGGGCACCCGCTTTTCGGCGTCTGCTGGGATACCGCCCACGCCAACCTCAACGCCAAAGCCCGTGAGGCGGGACAGTATGCTTGCATCACGGCGATCGGTGACAGATTGAAAGGGTTGCACATTGCCGATAACTTCGGCGACGGGCCGCACCACCACACCTTCCCGTTTGCGGGCATCATCAATTTTGATGCGGTCATGCAGGCGCTTGTGGACGTGAACTATGAGGGATTCTTCACCTTTGAGGCCTCCTATACGCTCTTGCATCACACCAATATGCCCTATCACCGCCCAAGCTGGGAGCATGACGGCCGGATCGTCACCAAACTCTGGGACCCGCCGGTCGAATTGAAGGAAAAGGCGGTCGATCTTCTTTACGACATCGGCGCATGCCTCCTTGAGACCTACGACTGCTTCGATGAGTGAAACGGGTTACCGGTCTGACAAACAAAAAGGGGCTGTCGCAAAATGCCCTTTCCCCTGTCATTCCGAGCCAGCGCCGCAGCGTTGGCGTGGGAATCCGTCTCCAGATAGAGGAGA
>JAKSPX010000266.1 GCA_024404415.1 Clostridia bacterium
CGGGGCACAGAAGACCTCGGTGTCCGGGATAGGATCCTTCACAAGCTCCCGGAGCGCTCCTTCCAGAACATAGCTTCCCGTGGATTCGCAGGCGTGGTGTCTCGCGGTGAGGATGATCTTTTTCTTTCCTTCGCCGAAGCGGACGTAAGGCACCTCTCTTCCGCGGCGCGAAGAGCAGAGCGTTTCGGCTTTCAGGCCGATCTCCTCCGCGAAGCGCAGGAAGCGGGAGGGGTGATAGAGCATATTGTGGGCGAAGTAGACGCATTTTTCGTCCTCGCCGAAATGGTAGGTGAAGGTGTCGCCGTTTTTCTGCCCGAGCCAATGCCAGTTTTCAAGGTCATGGCTCACCGCCGGGCCCCAGTAGCCGAGGCGGTCATGCGCGAAGTGGAAGGTCAGGGTCATCCCCTCGGCCCCTTCGACAGCAAAGGCCCAGTAAAACCAGTCGGTGGTGGTGTCTCTCAATTCGCGCTCCACCCAGACGTCATTTCCCGCAAACGCGGTGACCTGGATGTTGCCGCCGGTGAAATTCTGATGGATCTTCATTTTTCTACCTCTATTCGATTGACTTTGTGATTTCTTTCAGGTAAGCACGGAAAGCGGACGGTACTGCGTAATCACGCAGGATTTCTTCAGGGGTGCACCATACATAATCCCCCTTCGCCGCCGCGCCATTTAGCCGGATTCCCTTCATGCGCCACTCCACGTGGGTGAAAAGGTGCTTTGCATCCGTGCAAGGAGAAATGCTTTCGTATGTAAAGTTATTTTGCTTTACTGTGGTTTCATAGTCATTGATCCCCTCCGGGATCAGAATGTTGGGGAATTCCCAAAGGCCCGCCAAAAGGCCGGTTTCCGGGCGTTTTCGGAGGGCATAGCGTCCGTTTTTCTCTGCAAGAAGGATCAGCCTGTTTTCGACTCTGCGTGCCTTTTTCGGGCTTCGGACAGGGAAATCGTTTTCCCTGCCGTTTTCATTGGCAAGGCATAGCCCTTTCCACGGGCAGGCGCCACACAAAGGGGCGGTGTTCGGAAGGCAGACCACCTCGCCGAGCTCCATGAGTCCCTGCGTGAAAAGCGCGGCCTCTTCCCCCGTGGGATAGACGCTTTCGAGAAGCGCCTGCACGCCTTTTTTTGTCTCCGGCTTCAATACGTCGTCCTCGAGCATCAGTAATCTTGAAAGAACCCTGAGAACATTGCCGTCCACAGCCGGGGAAGGTTTTCCGAAAGAAATGGAGGCGATGGCTCCGGCGGTGTAATCCCCGACGCCGGGGAGCTTTTTCAGGTCTTCAAAGGTCTCGGGGAAGCGGCCATCATAGTCCTTCACGACCATCAGCGCGGCTTTTTTCAGATTCCGCGCACGGGAATAATACCCGAGGCCCTCCCAGAGCTTCATGAGCTTTTCGTCTTCGCACGCCGCGCGCGCCTCCACAGTGGGTAATTCTTTCAGAAAACGGGCGTAATACGGGATAACGGCCTCGATGCGGGTCTGCTGGAGCATGATCTCCGAGAGCCAGACGTGATAGGGTGAAGCGTCCTTTCTCCACGGAAGCATACGGCGGTTTTCCCGAAACCAATCTATCAGCGGCCCGACCGCCGCCCGGACGATTTCTTCTCTTTCCGTGGTTCTCCCCCCCTTAGTAAATAAACCTATCAGATACTATCCGATAGGTTTTTTATCTCCTTTGTCGGTAAATGTGTCAAGGATTCCCCTACTGACCCTGCTCCGACGCGTCGCGGCCGCCGCCCAGAGATCTTTCAGTGCGGAAGTTGACGGGAGCCCACATGAATCCGGCCTTGCCGCTCTTAAGATGGTACTGCATGCCGATGATCGAGACCCATGTGCGGCCGCTCCTGATTTGGACCTCCGCGATCGGGATGACGCGCAGGACGGTCTCCTCCTCCCACTCGTCGGAAAGCCAGCTTTTCACCTCGTCTTCGATGGCGCAATAATCCGTTGCCTGATGGGCGATCTTGCCGATGTAGAAAGCGTCCGCATTATAATATTTTGCCCACGCATCCCGCATTTTTTCGATCCGCTCGGGCGTCTCGCGTTCAAAAAAGGTAAAGAGATTAAAGGTCAGACCGATCTCATTCTCACCCCAGATCAGGCGCAGGACTTTGCCGCTTGACGCGTCGATGTAGGCCGTAAAGCGGTCAAAATTGACCGAGAGGACGTAGTAATCGACCATGCCGCCGACCATGCCGCCGTAGCCCGAATACTGGCTGGCGCTGAAATAGGCGTTGCCGCGCTTTTTGGCCTCCTTGATGATACTTTTATAAATTTCGTATTCTCTTTTTGTGAAGGCGCCGAGGGTGTATAATTCTTCCATCTCCTGATCGAGGATATCGCGCAGCGCCACGGCCACCGTGTTGTCCACCGCGCCGTACCCCGCTTTCTGGGCGTTGCCGTCGGCAATGAGGCGGAGCTTGCCCATCATATCGTCGAGCCGCACGTTGAATTCGGGTGTTTCACCCTTCCGCACCTCGTCGATGACGGCGCTTTTGTGCGCTTCCAGAAGCCAGCCGGGCACAAAGACCGCCAAAAGGAGGATCAGTACGACCGGGATGACCCAGATATATGGCTTATCCTTCATGCCTATCCCCTCCTTTCAGGAGAAACGACACCGTGGTGCCTTCACCCACCTGACTTTCAAAGCAGAGCTCCGCGCCATGGAGCTCGGCGATACGGCGGCAGAGCGCCAGCCCCAGTCCCGCGCCGCCCTGCTCCCGCGCGCGGGATTTATCCACCATGTAAAAGGGGTCGGTAAGCCTAGTAAGTGCCTCCGGCGGGATGCCGCAGCCGTGGTCGATCACCGCGAAGTAATAGCCCTCCGCCCTCCTTTCTCCTTCAATCACGACTTCGCCGCCCTTCACGGAGGCTTTGCGGGCGTTGTCCGCGAGGTTGAATAGAAGTAGTCGCAAAAGTTCTCCCGACGCATAGATCGTCGCAGGCTTCACACGAAGGACAAGGCTCACGCCGCTCTGATTGAAAAGATAGTCGGCGCTTTCCTTCACCTCCTCCGCAACGCGCAAAAGAGGGGTCGGCTTCATTTCCGGCTCCGCGCGCTCCAGCGCCCGTCCAACCTCCCCCCCCTCCCCAAGCTTCCTACGGTCTAGCGGTGAACCCTCATCCTTCT
>JAKSPX010000267.1 GCA_024404415.1 Clostridia bacterium
GCTTCGAGGTCATCCGCGAGCGCTTCACCTCCATTGAAAAGGATCTGGATCTCAAAACCGACATCTCCGCGGTCATCGACGGCATTTACGAAAAGGTCGTCTCCCCCGAGGGCGTGAATTATTCCTACCTGGTCAGCCGCGGCGAGTATCTCAGCGCCATCCTGATGGCCGCCTACCTCGGCTTCGCCTTTGTGGACGCCGCCGACCTCATCTTCTTTGACGACAAGGGTACCATGGACGAGGGCAAGACCTACTACACCATCCGCAAAAAACTTGAGGACGTGCCCTACGCCGTCATCCCCGGCTTCTACGGCACCATGCCGGACGGTTCGGTCAACACCTTCCCGCGCGGCGGCTCCGACATCACCGGCTCGGTCATCGCCCGCGGTGTGGAAGCACATCTCTACGAAAACTGGACCGACGTTTCGGGCTTCATGATGGCCGACCCGCGCATCATCCCCGACGCCAAGGTCATCGACGTTCTGACCTACCGCGAACTGCGTGAGCTTTCCTACATGGGCGCTTCCGTCCTGCAGGAGGACGCGGTCTTCCCGGTCAAACAGCTCGGCATTCCGATCAACGTCCGCAACACCAACGACGTGGACGCCCCCGGCACCATGATCGTCGCCGACGCGCCGCCCACCTCCGATCACCCGGTCACGGGTCTCGCGGGCCGCAAGGGCTTCTCGGTCCTCCTCATCGAGCAGACCTTCATGAACAACAAGGTCGGCTTCATGCGCCGCGTGCTCTCGCTCTTTGAAAAGCACAACATTTCCATTGAGCACGTCCCAACCGGTATCGACACCCTCTCGGTGGTCTTCGAGAGTGCCAAGGCCTCCCCCGAAGCCATCGGCGACATCATCGCCTCCATCAACCGCGACCTCAAGGTGGATTACATCAGTTACAGTGAAAACGTCGCGCTGGTCGCCGTCGCAGGCCGCAACATGGCCAACCGCTCCGGCACCGCGGGTTCCATCCTCACCCAGCTCGGTAAGGCGGGCATCAATATCCTCCTCCTCGCCCAGTCCTCTAACGAGATCAACATCATCGTCGGCGTCGAGGCCATGCACTACGAAAAGACCATCCGCATCCTCTACGATATGTTCAAAGACTGACATTTTCAGTGAGGATTTAGGAATCATCTATGAACTCCTCACTCCTAACTTCTAACTCCTCACTATAAAAAAGAAGCTGCCGCAGCAGCTTCTTTTTTTATTCAATTTCTCCTTTTGCGGTAAAAGCCATTGTTTTGATGCCGAAGCGCACCTTTTTTCGTTTGGCCTCGTAATAATCAAGTGGGAAAATGCCCGAAATATAGCGCCCGGCGATGCCCATCTTGGTGACGACAACGACGTTGCCCCTCGCGATCTCGACGATGTTCTGGTACATCTCCTCAGCGTAGGGGTGCATATTGAGCATACCGTCGTTCACTTCGATGTAGCCGAGTCCCATTTCCACGGTGGACGCGGTGATGGAGAGGTTTTCATGAAAGCGCCAGGTGAAGAAATCGCCGTCAAGATGGTATTCCGGCTTGCCGATGAGACCCTCGGTGTCAAATAACTTCTGGGCAAGGCGGTAGGTCGGAGTGTTTTTGAAGTAATTTTTGCATTCGCCGCACTCGTCTGACCAGGACGCACGACACTTTTCCTTTTCTATCAAAACGCCCACCTTGGGGCAGGTGATTTTATCCAATATGATCACTCCTATTGCAGTTTTCAAGCAGTAATCGGGCGATTCGTGCTTCGCCCCTACCGGACTGCTGTTATGCTTTACTAAGATATGATATCATTAAGCGAGCCGATTTGTCAAGCCGCTTGACAAAGATGCCGGGCGCGTGATATAGTGAAGCTATTCATTGAAAGGACTTTAGATCTATGCCGAAGCTCACGATTTTATCTTCCTCTCCCACGTCCTTTGACGTGCCGGAGGGCATCACCATACTGGAAGCGCTCGCTTCCCACGGTTTCCCGCAGGATGCACCCTGCGGCGGCAACGGAAAATGCAAAAAATGCCTCGTCCGCGCAAGCGGCGCGCTTTCTCCCCGGGCTCCGTCCGAAAGCGAGCTTCCCGAGGGCTTCCGCCTTGCCTGCATGGCGAAGATCCTCGGCGACGCGGCGGTCTCCTTTGAGAGAAAGACCGGCGCCGCCATCGAGACCAGCGGTGTCTCCTCTTTAGCCTCTCCCGACCGCGGGGAAGGCTACGCCGCCGCCTGCGACATCGGCACCACGACGGTGGTCTGCCACCTCACGCGGATTTCCGACGGCAAACGCCTTTCTTCGCGCGGTGAAATGAACACCCAGCGCACCTTCGGCGCCGACGTGATCTCCCGCATCCAGGCCTCCTTTGACGAAAAGAGCAACGAAGAGATGCATGAGCGCGTCGTCGGGCAGATCGAGGGCATGATGCTCTCCATGTGTTCCGAGCTTGGGATCGCGCATGAGGAGATCAAGCTCGTCACCGTAGCGGGCAATACCACCATGGAATTGCTCTTTGCAGGCATCGCGCCGACGTCTCTTGCGGCGCTCCCCTTTGAGCCGCCGACGCTTTTCGGCGAGGACATCCCGTCTCCCTTCAAGGCTTTCCCATTAGCGCGCGTCTACATCTTCCCCGCCGCCGCGGGCTTTGTGGGCGGCGACACCACGGCCGCCATCCTCGCCTCCGGCATGCAGAAAAAAGAGTCGATCTCCCTCCTTTTGGACATCGGCACCAACGGCGAGATCGCCCTTGGAAATAAAGAGGGGCTTTGGGTATGCGCCGCCGCGGCGGGTCCTGCCTTTGAAGGTGCGGACATCTCCGCCGGTATGGCGAGCCTCCCCGGCGCCATCAGCGTGGTGAAGATCGAGGAAGGCGACGTCGTCTGCGACGTCATCGGGAACGTCCCGGCCACCGGGATCTGCGGCTCCGGCCTCATTGACGCATTGGCCTGCATGCTGAAGCTCGGAAACGTGGACGAGACCGGAAGACTGCTTCCGCCCGACGAATGCGAGGAGGAAGCGGCGAAATTCGCGCTGGAGGATGAGGACGAAAAGGTCTCCTTTGCCCTCGGTAAGACCCGCATCACCATCACGGCGGAGGACGTGCGCAAATTACAGCTCGCCAAGGCCGCCATCCGCGCCGGGATC
>JAKSPX010000268.1 GCA_024404415.1 Clostridia bacterium
CGAGGGAGTCCCTTTGGGAAAGAAGGGAAACGAGCTTGTCCGCTGGCGCATTAGTAGTTTTGGAAAAAATAAGATTAATCATAATTTATTGATGATAGTATACAAAATAACTTGTCCGTTTGCAAGGTATTTGCTATAATATAGTATAAGAGGGATAAACTAAAGGAATTCGACTCTCTTTACTTATAAAAGGAGCAATATTATGGGAAAATATCAGCTTATTTTATTTGACCTCGACGGCACGCTTCTGGATACCCTCGGGGATCTGACTGCGGCGATGAACGCCATGCTAAATCGCCGGGGCTATCCCGAGAGAACGCGGGACGAGGTGAAAAACGCGTTGGGCTACGGCGCGAAGCGCCTTGTGGATGTTCTCCTGCCGGAAGGGGTCGGAGAAGACGAGGCGAAGGACGCGCTTCTGGAATACAAAAAGAACTACGCCGCAAAAACGATCGCCCTGACCTGCCCTTATCCGGGCGTCAAGGCGATGTTAAGAGAAGCGCATGAAAAAGGTTACCGGGTCGGTGTGGTCTCGAATAAGCCGGAGGGGCAGGTCCTGACCCTGATGGCGCATTTCTTCCCGGAAACGGTCGAAGCGTCCGCCGGGGACAAGGCCCCTTACCGCACCAAGCCCGCGCCGGATAACCTCGTCCGCGTGGCGGAGATGCTCGGCGGCGAGCTTGCCGACTGCGTCCTCGTCGGGGACAGCGAGGCCGATCTACACACGGCGGAAAACTGCTCCATTCCCTCGATCATCGTGACCTGGGGCTTCCGTGAGGAAGCCGATCTCATCAAAGCCGGGGCGAAAAACAGGATTCACAAACCGTCCGAGCTCTGGGACGCGCTTTCAAAGATCAGCGTGTAATAATAAGCGCCCTTGTCCCGCCGCTCCCTTGCGGCAAGTCCCATTTCGGTGAGCAGATGGCAGAGACCCTGCGCGCCGTAGTGGGAGCATTGAGCGAGCTCCTCTACGTCCTTCACGGTGAAGATCGCCGGAAGGCCCTCGGGGAGAAGCCTTAAAAAATCGCGCGGGTGGGTGACATACATCTCGTCCACCAGCGTCTTCGGCATGGTGTCGGTCTTTTTCCCGCGGCGGCGGTTCTCCATTTTGGGGCGCAGGTCGGTCACGTCGAAAAAGGGTATCCAGAGGGCGAGGTTTTCGTGCCCGATCATGTCGGCGATGGGGATGAGCGCCTGACAGATGTCCTGTTTGGTGCCGCGTTTGGTGGAAAGACGGGTATAGAGGGCTTCGCCGGTCTCGGAATCGTATTTCATGATGTAGTGCCGGAGGATCTGTGGGCAGACCAGAGTAACGTGGGAATACTCCAGAAAATGCTCCAATTTTTCCCGCATGCGGAAGACCTGGGAGGTCTGGATCTCGGCGATCTCATTGTCGCGAGCGATATCCGCGCCGAATCTCCCGACCGGGACCTCGAGGAAGGTCTCGTCGGGTGCGATATATTTTTTGAGCACCGCGTGGAGCGAGCGCTCGTTGTAGGTGCCGATGCCGGCGGAGCCGCGCGAGGCTTCCTCGACGGCGTAGGCGAAGCGCTCGGGATTGAAATTCTGAAAATCAACCATTCTGTTTACCTTTTGAAAGGAGATTTTGTATGGACGAATTATTGGTGGCCTGCAAGCCCGTGGAAAAGCTTTTCCGCAAAAAGGACAAGCCGGAGCTCTATGAAAAACTTGCCGAGAAGCTGGAGGTCTACCGCTTCGCCGACGGCGAGCCGGTCTACGAGGACACCGACGTGGTCGACGACGGCCTCTACGTTATTATAGCGGGAAAAGTCGACGTAATCAACCGGGAAGGCAAATTTTTGTACTCCTTAAAGGAGGGCGACTTCTTCGGCGCGGACGCGTTATTCAATCCCGCCGACGAACGCGGCGAAAACGTGCGCGCAAAAGGTGAGCTGACCGCCGCGGCTCTGCCGGTGGAGATTTTTGAGGCGATGAAAAAAGTAGATCCCGACCTCGCGGTCTTCGTTTCCCAGTGCCTCTGCGCCAAATACGACAAGGATTTTCAGGCAACCGAGACCAAAAACGCCGAAAAGGAAAGAGGAGCCAAAGGTCTGCTCTTCGCCATCCTGCTCTTATTCTTTACTTCCTATTATTCGAATTTGCTCTCGGTGCTGGCTGCGGATGACGGCGTGGGCCTTGGCGCGGTCATCATCTTCTATGTCGGCATCGTGGCTCTGATCGGCGTGTGATTCCTGGTCGGCAAGATCCCGAAGAACGAGATCGGCTTCGGCAACTACCTCACCTGGCGGGATACAATACTCAATTTAGTGGTCGTCGCCGAACTCTGCGCCCTCTTCTTCCTCGGCGCCATGCTCGCGGACAGCGGCTACATCACCGCGCTGACCTTCACGGAAGACTATACAGGCACGGGCTACTTCGTCTTCCTCATCATGGCGGTCATCTATACCCTCATTTATATCATCTGCGCCGGTTATCTGCCGGTCGCGGTCAGTCTGCTCCTGCCGGGCAAGCTCGGCGAGGTGCTTTCCTACATCGTTCCGGCTATCTTCGCCATGGTCATTTTCGGCGCCATCGGCGGCGCGATTTCGGCCCTGTGGCTCGGCATCACGGTGTTTTCCTTCACTGTTGTGCGCATCAAGACCGGCAACACCGCCCCGACGGCGGTCGGCTTCCTCGCTGCCCTCGCCATCGGCACCTTTGCGTTCCACATTTCGTATATTCCGCTCATGGTGAACGCGTAAATTCCCTCTTGCAAATCAGGGCAACATATAGTATAATTATCTAATGACAATCCGATCTTGTGCGTGTCTCCGCTATCCGGGGAAGCAGCGGCTCCCTGTACCCGCAATCCGCTACAGCGGGGGAGAAGACCGTTCCCGGGTCGTGATATGTATAGCGTCTGTGTCGGAAGGCCGCTGACCGGGCGGTCCTGCGCAACGAGAGCCCACGAACCATGTCAGGCGGGGAACCGAGCAGCATTAAGAGGTGTCTTTCGTGTGCCGCGGGGCAGCCGCCCGCGAGACTGACCGGCAGAGCAACCTTTATATATCCGATTCAAAGACGGGTGCGGGGACGCGCAGAAGGTCGGATTGTCACATAACCCGCAGAATTTATGAAACGGAGGGATTTTCATGGCAG
>JAKSPX010000269.1 GCA_024404415.1 Clostridia bacterium
TTCATTCATGAGGTAATCATCCGCCGTCTCATATTGGGAGCGGACGGCGTTCCACGCGATATGGAAGAATTCCGGCACAGCCTCGCAATAGAACTTCTGTACCTTCAGCGCCCAGAGATTGTGATATTTCGCGTCAAAATCCCGGTAGATCGCGTCAAAGCGCTCTCTGCCGTAGTCGTTGGTGAGGAGATAATCCCGGAGGGCGTCATTTCGGGAGACGCCGAAGAGCATTTCGAGGATCATGGCCATCACGCCGGTGCGGTCCTTTCCGCCCGCGCAGTGGAAGAGGATCGGCTCGTGCCTGTCCAGCGCTTCGAGAAGCGGCTTGACGTATGAGGGGACGAAGGGGAAAAAGCGGTAGCCGTAGGTGAATTCGTACTTTTTGAAGTAGTATTCCTCCTCGCCCATCGTCTTATAAAGAAGGTCGGAGGGGATGCCGCGGGTACCGGCTTTGGGCGGCTGGTCGACATAGGCCGGGGCGTTGACGTATAGGAAATTGCCGCGGTAATCAGGTATTCTCTCCGCTTCAGAGGGCGTGCGGAGGTCAAGGACCGTGCCGATGCCCATTTCATCGATCTTTTTCTTGTCCTCGTCGGTCATGGAAGCGAGGTGGCCGGAGCGGTAAAAATACCCTTTGCGGATGGTCTTGCCATCCATAGCCCGGAGGCCGCCGAGCTCACGCATATTCCAGACGCTTGATAATAACGACTGATATTCCATGATTTTACTCCTTACCGACCGTACCGAAGAAGTGAAGGATGTTCATATCCTCGACCATTTTGGAGCCGTGCGCTCCGCCGCCGCCCATCGTGAGGTGCTGGCCGTGGTCGGGCGAATAGGTCAAGAGGGTGCGGTGATCCTTCCACTCGCTCCTGATGAGCGCCGTAAGGTCATAGAGGCCGTGCGCCGCGGTCGCGATGGCGTGCAGACCTTCCTTGGAGTCGGGGCCATAGTGGTGTGCGGCGCTGTCATAATCAAAGGTATGGATGGAAATGACATCGTATTTGTCCTCTTTGATGAGCTCCTTCGCCTTTTCCTGAATGGCGATGGCATTGGGCTCCTCATAATAGTCCATGTCGCGCCCCGCGAAGATATGTAAGAAGGTAGAATCCTCCCCTGCGATGATGGCCGGGCGGAGGCCGAGGGCGATGAACACGTCAAAAAGTGTGGCGCACTCTAATTTCGGGCGCACGTAGGTCTGGATGCCGTGTCCCTCCGGCTCAAGGCCGGTGTACATGGAGGCGTGAGCCACCGGCGTGACCGATTCCACCGTGGAAATAAACGGCACGGCAAGCGAGGTCTCGGCATAGACCGGGGCAAAAAGCGAGGTGTATTGCTGCCAGATGTGCTGTCCCACCGCGTCGGCATGGTATAAAAGGGCACGGTCGGCCTTTCCGCCGAGTCTCGCCTTCAGGATCGACGTGATCCACGGGATGGCAGGTGCGAAGGTCTCCGGGAGCTCGACCCCCATCACCTCCGCCGCGATCCCGGCGAAAGAAGAGAGCTTATAGGTATTATAATGATCCGCCATGATATGACCCTCCCAAACGTATTCTGTTTTGTAACAGTATCATATCTCCCGCCGCTTGTCAAGGATTCCGGCATTGACAAAAAGAGAAGCTTCATGTACACTAACGTCATACCAATGATCGTTGCTCTCGATCGAAAGGATGATCGACCCATGCCGCTTCACAACGAACTGACTGTTTTTCCCTATCAGGACCCGCGCATCTCTTTTTTCGGCAAATGGCAGGAGGAGGAAGGATGCGTCACCTCCTTCGGCACCGTCACCTTCATCAAGCTCCGCTTTGAGGGACGCGTGATCGGCGTCGAGGGTTCCTCCGCCGCCCCGGTATACGCCTATCTCGACGGAGAACAGACGCTTCTTGATTTTGAGGGAAAAGTGTATCTCCACACGTCTTTCGGCGTTCACTCGCTGGTCATAAAGGTCTTCGCCGACCGGGCTTTCTCCCTCAGGGGCTTCGAAGCCGAGGCGCTTCTGGAACCGGTAGAGATCAAAAGACCTTACGTCAAATTCATCGGCGACTCCATCACCAATGCTGCCCCCGGTTTCTTCACCGTGACGGGCGAGCTTTTGGGTGCGGATTATTCCAACGACTCAGTCGGCGGGATGTCGCTTTCGGACGGCATGGGCTGGCCGGAGGAAAAATCCCCCAAAGTCGGCATGGAATCCTACTATTTCCGCACCTGCCGCACCCAGTTCGACACGGTCTATGAAAATTATGCTTTCCGTTTCGACAGTGTCCCGGACGCCTGCGTGGTCTTCCTCGGCACCAACGATTATCTCGACTGCCCCGAGGACTACCAAGCGGGCAACGTGCCGCATTTCGCCGCGCATTATGCCGCTTTCATCGAAAAGCTCACGAAGCATTATCCGACGGCGAAATTCTACATTTTCGAGCCGCTTTCCGACAAATACTGTCGCAAGGAGGGCATTGAAGCCGCTTTCGCCATCATGAAAGAAAAGCTCGGCGATCAGGTCACCTTGCTCCCCACCGACACGTGGGGGATTGCCCTCTCGCCCGACGGCACGCACCCCTCCGCCGAAGGGTACGCTGACCTCGGTGTAAAGCTCGCGGCCTACCTCGCGCCGAAGCTCTGAGAAAAGAGGAAAAATCATGGAATACTTGCCTTTCGGCTCCTTTATCCCCTCGGGAGACCTTGAAAAAAGACTGAAACTCAGTATCAAGCGCCTTTCCGCCGAAGAATACGCCTACCCCAAGAGCTACAACGACGGCGGCGGATGGCCGGGCGACTGGCCGGGGCGCGCCATGCTCGGTCAGATCCTCCTTGCCCGCGCGACCGGTATAGTTCCTTCTTCGCTGGAAGAAAACCTACGCCACCTCCCGGAGCTTATGAACGCCCGCGGGTACGCGGGAGAAGAAAGCGACCTTCCAAACGAGCAGCAGCTTTCGGGCAACTCGTGGCTTTTACGTGCCCTCTGCGAATTATATGAATGGCGGAAGGAAGAAAGCGTCCTTTTGATGATCCGGAACATGGTGAAGGGGCTTTACCTCCCGCTCAAGGGGAAATACACCGTTTATCCCCGCACCAAGGAAAGCCGTATCACCGGCACGGGCGAGGCGTCCGGGCAGAC
>JAKSPX010000027.1 GCA_024404415.1 Clostridia bacterium
AAATGGCGACCTGGATGGGGCTCGAACCCACGACCTCTAGCGTGACAGGCTAGCGTTCTAACCAACTGAACTACCAGGCCATCGCTCACAACTCTGTCATTATACACATTTGAGCGTAAATTGTCAAGTGTTTTTTCAAAAATATTTTTGAAAATAAAAATCCGTGTATTTCCCTGCTCTTCCCGTGCCCGTATGCGGCTCATCATCCTCTTTACAAACGGGCAGAATGGTGCTATGATATAACGGTAAAGTGAAAAATACTTGAGAAATGGGTGAAAAGATGCACGCGCGATCCGCTTCCGGTAGAATTTGGATACCTTCGGGGCTGCCGAAGGTTCTTTGTGATGCCGGAAAGGATCATGGAGGACTTATCGCTCTGCCCCTCTTTGATTCTTTCCGACGAGGAAAGATTTTTTTATACCCTTATGGGGATAACGGAGAAAGGACACACATGACCATACAGAATCTGACCATCACCCATCTGAAGGATTGCCGCGAGATCGTCTCGGGGCTGAATCTGACACTCAACCCGGGCGACCGCTTTGCCGTCATCGGCGAGGAGGGCAACGGCAAATCGACCCTGCTCAAGCTTCTTTATGACGAGACCCTTGTGGAGGATTACGCCGAGTGGACGGGCACGATCCGCAAGCGAGGTCTGCGCCTTGCCTATCTGGAGCAGGAGCTTCCCGAGGCGGATGCTCACCTCACCGTCCGGGAATACATGGGGAAAAGCGGTGTAATGGACGTAAGCAGTGCACAGCGGATGCTTTCGCGCTGGGGCTTCGCGGCGGAGAAACACGTGGATCAGCGCCTTTCGACCCTTTCGGGCGGCGAAAAGGTGAAGCTGCGGCTTGCGCTTCTGGCTGCCTCGGAACCGGACGTTTACCTCTTGGATGAGCCCTCCAACGACCTCGACGTGGAGACGCTGGAATTATTGGAGGATTTCATATTGGCTGCCGACTGCCCCGTTCTTTATATTTCGCACGGCGTGAGGCTCCTTGAAAACACCGCAAACGGCGTCATCCATCTGGAGCAGATCAAAAGGAAGACCGAAAGCCGCGTCACGGTGGTCAGGAACGATTACAGAAGCTATGCCGCCTCGCGTGCCGACGCCTTCCGCAAGCAGGAACAGATCTCCCGAAAGGAACACGAGGAATTCCACGAAAAAAAGGAACGCTGGCAGAAGATCTACCAGCGTGTCGATCATGAGCAGGAAAGCATTTCCCGCCAGAATCCGTCGGGCGGCCGCCTTCTCAAAAAGAAAATGCACACGGTCAAGGCCATGGAGCACCGCCTGGAAAAGGAAGAGGCGGCCCTGACGCATCGCCCGGAGGAGGAAGAAGCCATTTTTGCGAGCTTCTCGGAAAAAAGCGCCCTTCCGGCGGGAAAACGCGTGCTGGAATTTTCCCTTCCGCGCCTGACGTCGGGCAAAAAGGTGCTCGCGGAAAACATCCGGCTGGATGTCACAGGGCCGGAAAAGGTGTGCATCGTCGGGAGGAACGGCGCGGGCAAGACTACGCTTCTGAGATTACTTGCCAAAGAACTCACGGAAAGACGCGACATCCGCGCCGCCTATATGCCGCAGGACTACGGCGAACTTCTCGGCGGCGAGCTGGACCCGGTCTCGTTTCTGGCGACGACGGGCGACAAGGCGGAAAAGACGCGGCTTCGCACCTGGCTCGGGAGCATGAAATACACAGCCGATGAAATGGCCCACCCGGTAAACGAGCTTTCGGGCGGGCAGAGGGCCAAGCTGTTGTTTTTGAAAATGATGGAGGAAGGCGCAAACGTGCTGATTCTGGATGAGCCGACGCGCAACTTCTCCCCGCTTTCCGCTCCGGTCATTCGGGAGCTCCTGAAAGACTTCCCCGGCGCGATCATTGCCGTGTCGCATGACCGTGCCTTCATCGACGAGGTAGCGGACCGGGTGATGATCTTAGATGAAAAGGGGTTACACGACCGCCGCTTTCAGTAACGCACGGCGGTGAGAGAGGCGGGACGGTGCAGAAGCCGGTCGGTCATGCGGTCGTCGAGGATCCAGTTCTTCACGTCCTCGCGCGCGAGGATCACGGGCATACGGTCGTGGAAGGGCGCAACGACGCTGTCGGCCGGGCGGGTGAGGATGACAAAGGCCGCGTATTCGGTGAAACCGTCGCAGAATAGATTGAATAACCCCGCCATGTAGAGCACGCCGCCCTCCTTCGGGCGGAAGAGATAGCGCTCGTGGCCGGGGGAACGGTGATCCCACTCAAAAAAGCCGGTCGAGGGAATGGCGACGCGCCGTTCACGTAAGGAGCGGCGGAACATGGGAAGCTCCCCTGCCGTTTCACTCCGGGCGTTGAAGATCACGGCGCGCTCGTCACGGTACTTCGGGAAGCCCCAACGCATCGGCACGGCGGTGATACCGGAGCCGTCCGGCAGCGGGAAGAGCACCGGCGCGACGTCCTTGGGCGCAAGCTCTCCCTTTTTGATCGGCGAAAGGTCAAAGGAGGCGCTCCCGTCGGGCAGGAAGCTCCCCTGCACGTCGGCGGGCGCGACCGAAAAGGAAGTTTCCACTGCGCGGATGATCTCGCGCATTTCAATGATGCTTTCTTCGTCAAAAACCGTGTAGCGGCCGCACATGGTCATGCCTCCCTTCCCTTAGTGAGGATATTTTACCACGAAAAGGCCTTTTTGAAAAGAAAATCTTCCAATGTTCACCGAAATTTCACAGACGAATCATACATATATCATATTGACAGGGTAAGATAGAGCCATAAAAAGAAACCGGCAGATAAGGAAGGATCAAATGAACGACCAGGAACACTATCAGGCGCAGAATCCAGAACAGCAGACCAACGCCTATCAGAGCCAGTATAACAGGCAATACGACCAATCTTATTATCAGAGACCGCAGAAGAAGCGCATCGGCGCGGGCGGCATCATCGCCATCATCCTCGTCTCCTGCTTCGCTCTTCTGATGGTCGCAGGCGCGGTCATAGCGGGCAAAATGCTTTTCGACCCCGATTCCAGGTTTTCTCTCTACAAGAGCATCGGGCGGGAGGAAGTTCAGGAAGGCGAAAAGGAAACCGAAAACCCCCGCCAGCAGTTTGAGGATCCCTTTGAGGACAAGGATGACGACGAAAACGCCTTTGGCGGTGATCATGGGCAGAATACCTCTCCCCTGAATCCGCAGATCGGCGGCAGCACGCCGGACATCGACACCAGCCACGCCTCCGAGAGCATGGATGACGTTGTGGTCGGCTCGGAGAAGAAGGTCCTCACCACCTCCGAGATCTACGCCAAGGCGGCTCCTTCGGTGGTCGGCATCGTCGTTTCGACGCAGAATGGCGAAGGCTCCGGCTCCGGCATCATCATGACGTCGGACGGCTACATCATGACCAATGCGCACGTCGTTGAAGATGCCCTCACCGTCACGGTCACCCTCCTGGACGGCAGCGAGTACCCGGCTGTGGTGGTCGGCAGCGATGAAGCGACCGACGTCGCGGTCATCCGCATCGACAAAACCGGCCTTGCACAGGCGGTGTTCGGCGATTCGGATCAGATCACGGTCGGCGAGGACGCCATCGCCATCGGCAATCCGCTCGGCCTCGAGCTTTCGTTCACCATCACCAAGGGCATCGTTTCCGCCATCAACCGCAACATCACGGTATCCAATTACAACATGACGCTCATCCAGACCGACGCCGCCATCAACCCCGGCAACTCGGGCGGCCCGCTCATCAATCAATACGGTGAGGTCATCGGCATCACCTCGGCCAAGATCATGGCCAGCTATTCGGTCTCCAATGTGGAGGGCATCGGGTTTGCCATTCCGATCAACGCGGCGATGAAGATCGCCCGCGATCTCGCTGCAAACGGCCACGTCACCGGCCGCCCCTACCTCGGCATCACCATCCAGACCCAGTACGTGCAGATCGAAAACCGCTACGAATACCACGTGGTGGTCATCACGGTGGAGGAAAACTCCCCCGCCTCCAAGGCCGGCTTACAGCCCGGCGACGTGATCCTCGCCTTCAACGGAGCGGAGGTCGAAGAAAACAGCGACCTCCTTGCCGAACGGGATAAATACAAACCCGGCGACACGGTCAAGCTGACCATCCTCCGTAACGGCGGTCAGATGGAGCTGACGCTCACGATGACCGAAGCACAGTAAAATTTCCCGACAAAGAGTATTCTTCATAAATTCACTCCTCCGAAAGACGGCAGAGCAGGCGCTCTGCCGTCTTTTCATGGGCTTTGGGGGTTATCAAGCGGCGGAATGTGACATATACTGAAAATGAAACGACATTTCAGAGCGGGAGGAAGAATGGATGGAAAAGGAAAAACTGACGGCGGAAGAGGGCGTGAATGCGCTGACGGGCGGCGACGCGAAGGGAAAGCTTCGAAAACTCCTGCCGATCCTCGCGGGGCCGGACGGGAAAAAGCTGATGGCGCTTTTATATCTTTCGGGGAACGATCCGCAGAAGCTCAGGTCGGCGCTGGAAAAAGCCTCGCATGGCGACGGAAAAGAGGCGGGCGAGATCATGTCCCGGCTGCTTTCCGAGCCTGAGGGAGAGGCGATCCTCGCAAAGCTCTTCGCGGCGCTCAAGGAATAAAGGGGCGGCAGAGAGGTGGACGGTTCGCCGGAGCTTGACGAGCTCTTCAAAGGGCTTTTCGGAGGTGATACGGAGGAGAAAAAGGATGCGGCCTCTCCCTTCGACGTCATCGACCCGGAGATGCTTTGCGGCATACTGGATATTTTAGGAGAGCTCGGCCGGGAGGACGACGCGGCGCGGCTTTTGGACTCCATGAAACCCTATTTCAGCCCGGAGCGCGCCGCCCGCGTCGATGAAGCGATCCGGGTCATGAAGCTTGCCAGAGCGGCCAAGGCCGCCATGAAACTATTTGACCAGAGGAGGTCGGAGGGATGAATTGGCCGCCCATGAATCTGAACGGCGAAGATCTGGTGCTCCTGTTGCTCCTTTTGTGGCTTTCGGGGGAGCGGAAAACGGAGAATACGGAAATGCTCATCGGGCTGGGCTTTTTACTTTATGTCGGACTCCGGGAGCGGAATGAAAAAGGTCGGCTCGAAAGACCGCGGGATGAGGAGCTGTGCCTTTGAAAACCGAAAAACCCGACACGAGATTTGACTTTTCATGCGGAATCTGTTATCATAAATAAGTATACTTTTGGTCGGCGGATGCGCCGGCCGGGGCAAACGGAATGGCTTTTTGAAGAAGGCAGGTGGCGAAAGCATGGCGAAGGATCTTTTAGAATATCTCGCGGAAAACCGTCAGGGGCTTTCCAAAGGACATAAAGCGATCGCGGATTACATCACCAGACACTACGACAAGGCCGCTTTCATGACGGCGGTCAAGCTGGGCGCGGCCGTCGGCACCAGCGAGTCCACGGTGGTGCGCTTTGCCTATGAGATCGGCTATGACGGCTATCCTCAGCTTCAGAAGGCGCTTCAGGAGGTCGTGCGCAACAAGCTGACCTATATGCAGCGCATCGCCATCACCGACGAAAACACCGCGAGCGGCGACCTGCCGGAAAAGGTCATGAACCGCGACGCGGATAACATCAAATCCACCCTTTCGGCGCTGGACAAGAAGACCTTTGAGGAGTGCGTGGAATCCATCCTCTCCGCCCGGAATATTTACATCATCGGCGTCCGCTCCTCCTCGGCGCTGGCTTCCTTCCTCGCCTTTTATTTCAATCTGATGATCCCCAACGTGCATCTGGTCTCCTCCAACACGGCAAGCGAGGTCTTTGAGCAGATCCTCCGCGCCGAAACCGGCGACGTCATCGTCGGCATCTCCTTCCCGCGTTACAGCAAGCGCACGGTCAAGGCCATGCAGTACGCCCGCAGTCAGGGCGCCAAAGCCATCGCCATCACCGATACCGAGACCTCCCCCATCGCCGAAAACGCCGATCTCACGCTTCTGGCGCGCAGCAACATGGCGGCCTTTGTCGACTCGCTCACCGCGCCGATGAGCATCATCAACGCCCTCATCGTGGCGGTCGGCATGCGCAAGAAAAACGAGGTCACGGCGAGCTTTGAACGGCTGGAAAAGATCTGGGACGAATACGAGGTCTACGAAAAGAACAAATGAGAGAACATTATGACGTGATCGTTGTCGGCGCGGGCCCGGCGGGGCTGATGGCGGCGGGAGCGGCGGCGGAACGCAGCGCGCAGGTTCTGCTTCTGGACAAGCTCGCCTGCCCCGGCAAAAAGCTCTATATCACCGGCAAAGGCCGATGCAACGTCACCAACAATACCGACGTCAACACCGTCCTTGAAAACGTGCCGCGCAACCCGCGGTTTTTATACGGCTCCCTTTCGGCTTTTCCGCCGAAAAAGGTCATGGAATTCTTCGAGGAGGGCGGCGTCCCCTTAAAGACCGAGCGCGGCAGACGCGTCTTCCCGGAATCTGACCACGCCGCGGACATTGCCTCCTGCCTCGGAAGGTACGCATCAATGGCGGAAAAGAAGCTTGCGGAAGTGCGTTCGGTCATCATCCGCGAAAACCGCGTCGCGGGCGTGGAGACCGACCAGGGGACCTTTTCCGCGGACAAGGTCATCATCGCCACCGGCGGACTTTCCTATCCCCTCACGGGATCGACCGGCGACGGCTATCGCTTCGCCGAAAATGCGGGCCATACGGTTGTTTCGCCGGGAGCCTCCCTTGTACCGCTCACAAGCGACGACGGCCTCTGCCGCGCCGCGATGGGTGTAACGCTGAAAAACGTCAACGTCACCTTTTATGAGGATGGCAAGCGCGTGGCGGAGGAATTCGGGGAGATGCTTTTTACCCATTTCGGCCTCTCCGGCCCCGTCATATTGAGCGGCAGCGCGCATTTTGAAAAGAAAGATTCCGAAAAACACGTCGTCATCGACCTGAAACCGGCACTGGACGAAAAAAAGCTGGATCAAAGGCTCCTCCGCGAGATCGAGGAGAACATCAACCGCGACGTCGGCAACATCGCAAAACACCTCCTGCCGCTTTCGCTCACCCGACCCTATCTGCGGCGCTGCGGTATCGACCCCGCGAGAAAGGCCAATTCGATCACGCGGGAAGAGCGGGCGAGAATGGGCGCGGAGTTAAAAAGTATGAAAATATCCGTCACGGGGCTGCGCCCGGTGGAGGAAGCCATCGTCACGCGCGGCGGCGTCAAAACCTCCGAGGTCAACCCCAAAACCATGGAATCCAAGCGCGTAGCAGGCCTCTATTTCGCAGGCGAGGTGCTGGACGTGGACGCTTACACCGGCGGATACAATATACAGATCGCGCTGGCGACCGGCCGTGCGGCCGGGATCGCGGCGTCGGGACGATAAAATCAAAATAAAGAAGGTCAGTTTATGAAAGCCATTGCCGTCGACGGGCCCTCCGGTGCCGGAAAGAGCACCATGGTCAAGGGCATCGCCCAAAAACTCGGATATGTGTACGTGGATACCGGCGCGATCTACCGCGCGGTCGGCCTTTTTGCCGCGGAGGCGGACATCCCGCGCGATACGATCAAAGACGTGATCCCGCGTCTGGATGAGATCAACGTCAACCTCACCTACGAAGACGGGGTGCAGAAGGTCTATCTCAACGGGAAGGACGTCTCGTCTGAGATCCGCACGCCGGAGATATCACTTTACGCCTCAGCGGTCTCGGCTCTGCCGGAGGTCAGAAGCAAGCTTCTCGACCTCCAGCGCGACATCGCCCGGAAAAACAACGTCATCATGGACGGACGCGATATCGGCACGGTGGTGCTTCCCAATGCCGACGTCAAGATCTTCCTCACCGCCAGCGCCGAGGAGCGCGCGAGACGCCGCTATAACGAGCTGATCGGCAAAGGGGAGAACGTCACCTACGAGCAGACCCTGAAGGAAGTCATCGAGCGCGATACCAATGATGAAAACCGTGCGGTCGCGCCGCTCCGCCCGGCGGAGGATGCCGTTATCGTCGATACGACCGGCAGAACCAAAGAAGAAAGCCTCGCGCTGCTCTTTGCGGAAGTGGAAAAACGCCTCGGCATATGACCGGGCGATAGAAGGTGTCAATATGATCATTGTGCTCTATCCGCTTTTATTCGTGCTGGTGTGGCTGGCTTTCAAGCTGGTCTTCTTCATGCGCGTCAAAGGGATCCGGAATATCCCCAAGCGCGGGACAAGACTGCTCGTCTGCGCCAATCACACGGGTTACTCCGACCCCATCTTCGTGACCATGCCGTTCGGCCCCTTCCGCCGCATTCGCTATATGGCCAAGTCGACTATTTTCCGCATCGGCTGGAAGCGGCATTTCCTCAACGAGCTCGGCGCTTTCCCGGTGGAACAGCGCTCAAGCGACGTGGGCTCCATCCGTCATGCTATTGAAGAGATCGAAAAAGGCAAGCCGGTCGTGGTCTTCCCCGAGGGCGGACGGAGATTACGCGGACTGGATAATCTGGAAGCCCTCCCGGGCATCGGCCTGATCGCCCTGAAGGCGGACGCCTATATTCTTCCCGTCTATATCACCCCCTACCTCTCCCCCTTCAAGCGCAAGACCGTTGTGGTCGGCGAAGCCTTCAAGCCCGAAAAGCTGGATGGCGAGCGCCCCAGCGTTGCCTATCACCGCATTGCGGAGGATACACTGGAACGCGTGAGAAAGCTCGGCGAGAGCGTCGGAGAGGGATGGTAAGGCATGGAAAAGGCTGAGATCATCGTCGCCGCAAGCGCGGGCTACTGCTTCGGCGTGGACCGGGCGGTGAAAATGGCCCGGGAAGCCGCGAAGAATGAAAGGGTCTTTTCACTCGGCAAGCTGATCCATAACGAGGACGTGGTAAAGGCACTGGATGCGGAGGGCGTGACGCCGGTCTCCTCTGCGGACGAGGTGCCGGATCATGCGACAGTCGTCATCCGTGCCCACGGCGCACCGCCCGAGGTGGTGCGGAGCCTGGAAAGCCGCGCATGCAGGATCGTGGACGCGACCTGCCCGTGTGTGAAAAGGATCCATGAGCTGGTGAAAAAAGCGGGCGAGGAAGGAAAGCTCGCGGTCATCGTCGGCGATAAGAACCACCCCGAGGTCATAGGGATCGCCGCCGAAAGCCCGACGTCGCGCGTGATCGCCATGGGAGACGAGGAAGCCGTGAAGAATTGCGGCGACCGGCCCATGATCGTCTGCGCCCAGACGACGGCTGACAGAATTTGTTTTGACGAATTCAGAAAAATTTTCGAAAAGTACTGTACAAACGCGGAATTTTTTGATACAATATGTTTTGCTACTGATAAAAGACAGAAGGAAGCAGCAGAGATCGCAGAACAAACTGATGCGATGATTGTCATCGGAGACAAGATCAGTGCCAACACCGGGAAATTGGCGGACGTTTGCTCCAGAACGGGCAAACCGGTCTACCGGGTCCGGTCGGCAGATGAATTGAATGCTGCCCTTCCCCAAAACTTTTTTACGAGTTGCAGAAAAATTGGTATCACCGCCGGGGCCAGTGTTCCGGGACAGGTGATCGAGGAGGTAAGAAGAATCATGAGTGAAGAACTCAAAAATCCGGTTGCGGAGGAAGAATCCTTTGCGGAGATGCTGGAAAACTCCATCAAGACTTTACATACAGGGGAAAGGGTTATCGGTGTTGTCACCAACATCACCGGCACAGAGGTCCAGGTTGACCTCGGCACCAAGCACGCCGGTTTCATTCCGCTCAGCGAACTGACCGACGCCCCCAATGCGAAGCCGGAAGACATCGTCAAGGTTGGCGAAGAGATCGAAGTTTTCGTCGGTAAAGTCAGCGACGCCGAAGGCACCGTTATGCTTTCCAAGAAAAAGGTCGATGCTCTCAAGGCTTGGGACAGCCTTGAAGAAGCTGCCGAAAAGAAAGTCGTTCTCGAAGGCACCGTTGTTGAAGACAACAAGGGCGGCGTCATCGTCAATGCCGGCGGCATCCAGGTTTTCGTTCCCGCTTCCCTCACCGGTCTTCCGAAGGATGCTCCGATGTCCGATCTTCTCAAGAAGAAGGTCAAGGTCAGCATCATGGAAGTCAACCGTCAGCGCAGACGCGTGAAGGGCTCCATCCGCGCGGCCGAATATGCCGAGCGCAAGGCCAAGGCTGACGAAGTCTGGTCCAACATCGAAATCGGCAAGAAGTACACCGGTACTGTCAAGTCCATAACCTCTTACGGCGCTTTCGTCGACATCGGCGGCGTGGACGGCATGGTTCACATCACCGAGCTCTCCTGGTCCAGAATCAAGAACCCGGCGGAAGTCGTTGCTGTCGGTGACGAGATCGAAGTTTACGTCATTGGCTTCGATACCGAAAAGAAGAAGATCTCCCTCGGCCACAAGGACCCGAACCTTGATCCGTGGAAGGTTTTCAGAGACAAGTACGAAGTCGGCGACGTCGCCGAAGTCAAGATCGTCAAGAATATGCCCTTCGGTTCCTTTGCCGAGATCGTTCCGGGCGTTGACGGCCTGATCCACATTTCCCAGATCTCCGAGAAGCGCATTGTCCGCCCGGCCGACGCTGTTGAAGAAGGCCAGATCGTCAATGTCAAGATCATCGAGATCGACGACGAAAAGAAGAAGGTCAGCCTCTCCATGAGACAGGCCATCGTCGAAGAGGAAGCCGAAGAAGTCGAGGAATAATCCTCCCTCTCCAACTGAAAAGCACGACCGTGCATCGCCGAAAGGTGATGCACGGTTTTTCAGTATTTCTTGACAAAACGGCAAAAAAACCATATAATAGTGGAAAAATATGCAGCGAGGGCAGAAACGCCGGTTTCTCCCTCCCGCAAATCAATTTATCAAAAAAGGAAGCAAAATCATGGAAGAAAAAATCAAATCGGCTCTTGCTCATTACGAAAAGGTGCTCCGTTCCCAGCTTGACCGTGTGGAAGCCATCAAGGCGGAGGGCGGCTTTGTGGATTTCAAGGCGCTCCCCAAGC
>JAKSPX010000270.1 GCA_024404415.1 Clostridia bacterium
ATCCCGCGCGCGGAACCTACTCCGTATCGATGGAGGCCTTTGACGAAGCCTTCACCGGCGTCTGCCTCATGATGGAGCCGGGGGAGGGTTTCGTGCCCTCGGGAAAACCGAGAAGCATGCTCCGCTTTGCCGCGGGGAGACTGCGCGGGGCGGGGGCGGCCGTGGCCTTTGCCGTCCTGACGGGGATCATCCTGTCGCTTGCCGAGCTTGTGAGCCCGGTCTTCAGCCGCGTCTTCCTCGACCGCATCCTCACGCACCGGAATCCCGACTGGATCACGCCGTTTTTCATCCTCTGGGGCGCGCTTTTTGCCCTGCGTGTCCTCATGAGCGCGATCAGAACGGTCTATGACCTCCGCATCAACGGCAAAATGGCCGCCGTGGGCAACGCCTCCTATATGTGGCAGGTCTTAAAGATGCCCATGTCCTTCTTCTCCCAGCGCATGGCGGGCGACATTCAGGGCCGCAAGGGCTCCAACGCCGCCATCGCCGAAACGCTGATCAACACCTTCGCGCCGCTCGCCCTCCAATGTGTCATGATGGTCTTCTATCTGGTGGTCATGCTGCGGTATAGCTGGCTTCTGACGCTGGTGGGCCTCGTTTCGCTCACCCTCAACGCGATCTTATCGGATATCGTCTCCAAAAAGCGCGTCAATCTGACCCGCGTCGCCATGCGCGACAGCGCCAAGCTCGCGTCTTCCACCGTGGCGGGCATCGAAATGATCGAGACCATCAAGGCCGCGGGAGCGGAGGAGGGGTATTTCGGGCGCTGGGCCGGATATCAGGCCAGCGTCAACGCCCAGGACGTCCGGGTGCAGAAGCTCAGCCGCTATCTCGGCATGGTCCCGGCCATCGTCTCGAACCTCGCCAACGACGCCATTCTGATCCTCGGCGTTTACCTCACCTTCAAAGGGGAATTCACCGTCGGCATGGTCATGGCCTTTCAGGGCTTCCTTGCCTCGTTTATGGCTCCGGCCTCAATGCTCATCTCGGCGGGGCAGACGCTTCAGGAGATGCGCACCGAAATGGAGCGCGTGGACGACGTGATGGAATACCCCACGCCGGTCGTCTTCGCCCCCGAGGGACGGGAGGAGGAATATAAAAAGCTTTCCGGCCGCGTGGAACTCAAAAACGTGGTCTTCGGCTATTCCGCCCTCGCCGAGCCGCTCATCACAGACTTCTCCCTCACGGTGGAGCCGGGGAAAACGGTCGCCATCGTCGGCGCGTCTGGCTGCGGCAAATCCACCGTCTCCAAGCTGATCACCGGGCTTTACCAGCCGTGGAGCGGCGAGATCCTCTTCGACGGCAAGCCTATGAAAGAAATCGACCGAGGCGTATTCGCGGGCTCGGTCGCCGTGGTGGATCAGGACATCATCTTATTTGAAGATACCATTGAAAACAACATCAAAATGTGGGACGAGAGCATCGAGGATTTCGAAATGATCCTCGCCGCGCGCGACGCGCAGATCCACGAGGACATCATGCTCCGTCCGGACGGTTATCAGCACAAGCTCATCGAGGGCGGACGGGATTTCTCCGGCGGCCAGCGTCAACGCATGGAGATCGCGCGCGTGCTCGCTTCCGATCCGACGGTGATCATTCTGGACGAGGCGACCTCGGCCCTTGACGCCAGAACGGAATACGAGGTGGTCAAAGCCATCCGCGCACGCGGCATCACCTGCATCGTGATCGCCCACAGACTCTCCACCATCCGTTCCGCCGACGAGATCATCGTCATGGAAAAAGGCGTGATCTCCTGCCGCGGCACCCACGAGGAGCTGCTCCGGTCGTCGCCGCTTTACCACGACCTTGTGGCCAATGAATAGGGGGGACGCGAATGGGCTGGTTTGAAGAACAACTGAAAAGCCGCAATCAGAAGGACAGCGAGATCTTTGAGGAGGCCGTGAAGGGCCTCGGCGACGCGGTCATGGGCAGAAGATTTGCCGACGCGCACGACAATGCCTCCACCGCCATCGGGGAGATCCTGAAATACTACCACATCCACGTGCACCTTGAAGAGCTTCCCCGCGAGGTGAAGACGCTTGAGGAGCAGCTTGATTACCGCCTCCGTCCTTACGGCATCGCAAGGCGGCAGGTCACCCTGGAAAAGGGCTTCTATAAAAATGCCATCGGGCCGATGATCGGCACCCTCAAAGAGGATGGGAGCACCGTCGCCCTCATCCCGGGAAAGCTCTCGGGCTATTCCTTCTACGATCATAAAACCGGGAAACACATCCGCCTCACGCGGAAGAGTGAAAAACTCCTTGAGACGGAGGCATTGGCCTTTTATCTACCGCTCCCGGAGCGCGCGCTCACGGTGGCGGACTTACTCAAATACATGGTCGGGCAGCTCACGCTTGCGGACGTTCTTTTGTATGTAGGGTCGCTGGCGGGGGCATCGCTTCTCGGCCTGCTCGCCCCGATGTTCGCGCGCCTCTTATTCGGAAGCGTGCTCTCCGGCGGAGACGTCGGCGTGCTTTTAGCGCTTGCCGCTTTCATGGCGGCCTACGGCATATCCCGGGTGCTCTACCAGGTTTATGAATCGCTGGTCGCCTCCCGGGTGCGCATCAAGCAGGATCTCGCCGTGCAGGCGGCGGTGATGATGCGCGTGCTCTCGCTCCCGCCGGAATTTTTCCGCGATTACGCCTCGGGCGAGCTTTCGGAGCGCGCCGCCTACGTCAAGTCGCTCTGCACCATGCTCTTTGACAGCATCGGCACCACCGGCCTCACGGCGGTGTTTTCGCTGGTCTACGTCGGCCAGCTCTTCCGCTACGCGCCCGGCATGGTCGCCCCGGCGGTCATCACCTCGGCTGTCACCCTGATCCTCTCCATGCTCACAACGCTGGCGGGCATCCGGGTCTCCCGCGAGCGGATGCTCCTTTCCTCCAAGGAAAGCGGCATGAGCTATTCCATGATCGCGGGCATCCAGAAGATCAAGCTGGCGGGCGCGGAGAAGCGGATGTTCTCCCGCTGGGCGCGGCTTTACGCCCGCGTCGCCTCCTTAGCCTACAACCCGCCCTTCCTTTTGAAAATGCACACCGCCCTCCAGACCTTCGTGAGTCTCGCCGGCTGGTTCGTCATTTATCTCTTTGCCTGCCGCGGCGGGGTCTCTGTG
>JAKSPX010000271.1 GCA_024404415.1 Clostridia bacterium
TACAGCAGGAGAGGTCGAAGCCGCGGATGTTGGAGGAAAAATTCACTTTGGGGTTTCTTGCGCCGTTGAAGCGCGGGAAGTATTCAAAGAAGCGTCCGTCGGGACGGAGCGCGCCGTAGATGGCGTTATAAATGCTGATCTCCATCTGATCGGCGTAGCGCGCGTCGCCCGTGAGGCGGAGGAGCTGATGGCAGAGACGCATCCAGTAAACGGTCACGCAGGTCTCCATCATCAGGTCGACGTCGGGGTTGGTCTGCTCAAAGCGGGTGAAATTCCACTGCTCGCCGGTGCCGGGGCCGAGGTTGTAGGGCGCGTCCGCGCCGCCCGCGCCGAGAAGCGTGATCTCTTCCGAAACGACCTTGTCCCAGAAGAGCCTGACCGTTTCGAGCGCGGTTTCCTCTCCCGTGGCGCGGTAGTATTCCGCAAGCCCTTCAAAGCAGGACATCATTTCATACGCCTTGGCGATGGATTCGTGGGGATTGCCGTTGGAGCCGACGTCCTTGGGGGATTTGCCCGCGCGGATGGCGGCAAAAATGTTTTCACGCTTGCAGCATCCGCTTTCGATGATGTGCTTTGCGAGCTCCATGGCGGCGGGTTCTTTGGTGATGTGGTAGACGCGCATGACCGGTTCCAGAATGGAGGAGGATTCTATGCCGTAAAAGGCCCAGCCGGTCTCGGTGATCGGCGTTTTGGGCGCGGGGCCGACCTGCGAAGCGGTGAAACGCACCAATCTGACCGCACCGTCCAGCGCTTTCCGGCTGCCGGTCAGTTCGTAATAGGAGAGGAGCCCCATGAGGGCGTATTTGCGCTCCCAAAGGTCGGAGCCGTTGGTGCCGTTCGGCTGGGTGGCCTCCGGGCAGGTGGAAAGCGCGCCGTCCTCCTTCTGAAGCGAGAGCATATCCTCTGCTGCATCGTCCACGATGGCGCGGAGCGTCGGGTCGCCGGTGTAGCCCGCAATCAGGCAGGAAGCGCGCATCAGCTTGCCCCAGAATTCGCCGGTGGCGAACTGATCCAGCGTATCACGGAAATAATCGGCCAGCGCGTGCATGTCGATGACTTTCAGAAGCCCTTCCATGATGAGGCGGATCTTTTCGTCCGCAAGGCCGGAAAGCTTTACAGAACCCATCGGCAGGTCAAATTGCTTATCCAAAGTATGACGGATCATAAATAATATCCTTTCCGATTCAGAGCATCAGTTGATTTTCGCCTTCCTTGAGGCGCTTGCCTTGATAAATGACCTCCATGCCCCGGGGAACGCTGACAGAGAGGGAAACGGAGGCGTCCTTTCGCTCCCACGCGACCGCGAGCTTGCCGTATTTCGTTTCGATGGAGCCCTTGGCAAAGGAGATCTCATCGAGGAAGACGGGCGAGAGGGTCACTTTTTCGTAGGCGGGGGCGGCGAAATCGGCCGAAATGCCGAGGAGCGTCTTGATGATCCACGACATGAAGTCAGAATACATCTGGTGGTTTTTGGAGTCAGAATGGTCGGCGGTGTTCCAGTATTCCCAAAGAGTGGTGCCGCCCTCGTCAAACCACGCGCGGTAGGAGGGGTAACCCGCGGCGGTGATGATTTTATAGGCGTAATCGGGAAGGCCGATCTCGTTTAAAGCGTAATAGAGGCGGCGGAGACCCACCATGCCGCAGTCGTGGTGGAAATCGGCATCCTCCACGAGCTTTTTGAGCTGGGAGGCAAGCGGCTTTTCATCCGGGGTGAGATGATAGTAAATGAGCATGGCGACGGCGGCCTGACGCGGAATGACCGAGGTGCCGTCGGCGTTGACGAAGTCCTTATTGATCTGCGCTTTGAGAGACGCGGCGGCGGTGAGATATTTTTCTTTGCTCACTCCCGCGAATTCGGCGGCGAGAGCGGCGATCTCGTTGAAGTGATAGGCTAAAACTGCGTTGATAAAGGACGCGGGAACGACGTTTTCCTCTTCTTTGCCGTCCCTTCTCGGCGGACGCGCCCAGTCGTTGAGGCCGAAGTGAACGTAGCCGTCTTCTTCTTTGCGCGTTTCGAGGTAGGCGAGGTAGCGGTCAAACCACGGAAGCGAGCGCACGAGCGGCGCTTTGTTGCCGGTGTGGAGGTAAAGACGGTAGGGGATCTCGAAGAGCACGCCGTCCGAGACCGGGCCGTTGCCCCAGGTGTAGCCCCAGCCGCCGGTCGGGATGATGCCCGGCATGGCGCCGTCGGGTTTCATCGCGTCATAAATGTCGTAAAGCCATTTTTCAAGGAGGTTTTCGGCCTTGAAGTTGGTTAAAATCTGCTCGGTGGAGGATTGGGCGTCGTTGGCCCAACCGAGTTTTTCGCGGGTCGGGCAGTCGGTGACCATGTAGAACATATTTGACCAGACGGAATACTGCCCCATGCGGAAGAGATTATTGAGGAGTTCGTCGGAACAGGCAAATTCCGTGCGGGTATCGACCGCCTGATGGACGAAAATGCCCTCGACGGAGATGGAATCCGGATCATGAAGGCCGCTGATCTCGATATAGCGGAAGCCGTGGTAGGTGAAATGCGGCGACCAGGTGATCTCTTTCCCCGAAAGGGTGAGCTTGTCGGTCTGGAAGGGCGATTCCTTGTAGTGGTGCTCCATGTTGTTGAGCTCTAATTCGCCCGAATCCTTGATCTGCTCGGCGTAGCGGATGACGAGGGTGTCGCCCGCCTGCCCTTTGACTTTGATGCGGCTGTAACCCGACATATTCTGCCCGAGGTCGAAAACGTAACGGTCTTCGCCGGTCTTCATACGGGAAATGGAGGAGTAGACTTTGCATTCGCGGATGGGTTCGGCGAGGCATTCGCGGAAGAGGCCGGTCGGCGGAGTCTGATCGACGACGGCGTTTTCCCAGTTCGCATCGTCAAAGGCGAGGGTGTTCCAATTCTCGTCATAGAGCCGCGCGTCAAAATACTCGCCGGAGCGCAGGGCGTTGAAGGTGATGGCGGTCTCGGGAAGGCATTTCCACGTTTCGTCGCTTTGAAGGACGGTCTCGCCGTCGATTTTCAGTTCCAGAATGAACTTCGGTACGTCGCGCCACGGCGCTTCGTCAAAATTCCAGGAGGTCTTGAATTCCTCGTTGCACCAGCCGCTCCCGAGCCACGCGGCGAAG
>JAKSPX010000272.1 GCA_024404415.1 Clostridia bacterium
GCTACGAAAAAAGCCTCGCTCTTGCAAAGGCAAATGCCTGCGAGTCGGTCGCCTTCCCCCTGATCTCAGCCGGGAACGAGGGCTTCCCGAAGGCATTGGCCCTCAAAACGGCGCTGGACGCCGTTGCGGCCTTCCTCCTCGAAAACGAGATGACGGTGTACCTCGTGGTCTTCGATCACGCCTCCTACCGCCTTTCGGAAAAGCTCACCGCCTCGGTGAAGAGCTACATCGACGAAAACTACGTCGAAGAGGCGGAAAGGGACGAATTGTCCTTCGGCATAGCCAATATGACGCGGCCGGGACGCTTCGAAAGACGCAGAAAAATCAAAAAGACAGAATTTCCGCGCGATGAGCTCTTCCTCGCCGAAGCCACTCTTGCTCCGCCCCCCGTGGAGGAGACAATGGCGCCTCCTATGGGTGGAGGGAGCCTTGAAGAGCTTCTCAAAAAGGCCGACGCGGGCTTTTCCGAGACGCTTCGGCGGCTCATCGACGAAAGCGGCAAAACCGACGCCGAGGTCTATAAAAAGGCCAACGTCGACCGCAAGCTCTTTTCCAAAATCCACGGAAATATCGCCTACCGCCCCTCCAAGACCACCGCGCTGGCCTTCGCCGTGGCGCTGGAGCTGAGCCTTGAGGAGACGCGCGACCTGCTCTCCCGCGCGGGCTTCGCGCTTTCCAGAAGCAGCAAGCTGGATATCATCGTGGAATATTTCCTTTCCCGGAAGGAATACGATATTTTCGCCATCAACGCCGTCTTATTTGATTTCGATCAGCCGCTCCTCGGCGGACGGTAAAAATGTCGCCTGATAAGCGACCTTTCAAAAAATAAATCGTGATATACTCCTCTCAACAAAGCGGGAAACCGCAAAAACAAAGGAGAATATATCATGAATCAGAATCTTACCGAACTTGTTTTCATCCTCGACCGCAGCGGCTCCATGGCGGGCCTTGAAAAGGACACCATCGGCGGCTTCAACTCCATGCTGGAAAAGCAGAAGAACGGCGAAGGCGAGGCGCTCGTCTCCACCGTGCTCTTCGACCATGAGACCGAGGTCATCCACGACCGCGTGCCGCTTCTCAAAATGCGCCCTATGACCGAAAAGGACTATTTTGTCCGCGGCTCCACGGCGCTTTTGGACGCGGTCGGCGGCGCCATCCACCATATCGCGAACGTCCACAAATACGCCCGCGAGGAGGATCGCCCCGCCCGCACCCTCTTCGTCATCACCGCCGACGGCATGGAAAATTCCAGCCGGATATATACCTACAAAAAGGTGCGCGATATGATCGAGCGGCAGAAACGCGACTGCGGCTGGGAATTCCTCTTCCTCGGCGCGAACATCGACGCGGCGGAGGAAGCCGCCCGCTTCGGCATCGACGAGGAACGCGCCGTCAATTTCCATAACGACAGCGTCGGCACCGCCCTGAATTACGAGGTGCTGGGCGAGGCCGTCTGCGAACTGCGCGCCGCGCGTCCCATCAAGGCGAGCTGGAAGAAAAAGATCGAAAAGGATTTCAAGGAAAGGGGATAATGGATGTTCGGAGCTATCTTGGGAGATATCATCGGGAGCCCCTATGAATTTGATCAGGGTGAAAAGACCAGGGAGTTTCCGCTCTTTTCCCCGCGTTCGGTCTTCACCGACGACACGGTGATGACTCTCGCCGTCGCCGAGGGCTTCATGAAAGCCTCCGAAGGCGATGAGGCGATCAAGGAAAGCATCGTCGATTCTATGCGCCGTTACGGGAAGCTTTACCCGAACGCCGGGTACGGCGGCGGGTTTTATCAGTGGCTTCACGCCAAAGACCCCCAACCCTACGGGAGCTTCGGCAACGGGAGCGCCATGCGCGTCTCCTCCGCGGCGTGGCTCTTTGAAGGACTCGACGAGGTGCGGCATGCCGCCCGCCTCTCGGCCGAGGTGACTCACAACCACCCGGAAGGCATCAAGGGGGCTGAGGCGACCGCCGCAGCCATTTATCTTGCGCGGACGGGAAAGAGCAGGGAAGAGATCAAGAATTATGTTATATCGGAATTCGGCTACGACCTTTCGCGCACGCTTGACGAGATCCGCCCCGCCTACCGTCACGTCGAGACCTGTCAGGGAACCGTCCCCGAAGCCATCACCGCCTTTCTGGAAGGGGAGAGCTTTGAAGACGTCATCCGGAACGCCGTCTCGCTCGGCGGTGACGCGGACACCCTGACGTGTATCGCCGGGAGCATCGCGGAAGGGTATTACGGCGTGCCGGAAGAACTGAAGAAAGAATGCAGAAAGCGCCTCCCTGCGCCCCTTCGCGCGGTGCTGGAGGCATTTGAGAAGAAAATCTACGGGTAATAAACGGTGCACTATATATGTCATTCTGAGGGAGCAGAGCGAACCCGGCTCGCAAGCCGGTTTGCTGCGACCGAAGAATCTTTCCTCCGGGCTTGGGAAAAAGATTCTTCGCTTCGCTCAGAATGACAGAACCGGCACACGCCAAAGCCTTCCCCCGCCGGGCGGGGGAAGGCTTAGAAGAAAGATGAAGAGGAGAGTTCCATGTTTACTTTGATCAAAAAGGACGGCCGGGCGCGGCGAGGCAGGCTTGAAACGCCGCACGGGTCCATCGAGACGCCGGTCTTCATGAGCGTCGGCACCGCGGCGGCCATCCGCGGCGGCGCATCCACCGACGACCTTTTAGAGATCGGTTCGCCCGTGGAGCTCTCCAACACCTACCATCTCCACCAGCAGCCGGGCGAGGAGGTCATCCGCCGCCTGGGGGGATTGCACAAATTCATGCACTGGGATAGGCCTATTCTGACCGACAGCGGCGGTTTTCAGGTCTTTTCACTCCAGAAGCTCCGCCGTATCAGGGAGGAGGGCGCTTATTTCACCTCCTACCTCGACGGGCACAAGATCTTCATGGGGCCGGAAGAATCCATCGGGATCCAGTCCGCTCTCGGAAGCGACATCGCCATGGCCTTCGACGAGTGCATCGAAAACCCCTCCCCGCGCCCCTCCGTGGAAAAATCGGTGGCGCGCACGACGAGATGGCTCGAACGGTGCCTCAAGGAGCATGAACGCTTAAATGCGCTTCCCGAAACGATCAATCCCGGCCAGCTCCTC